>CAZCHG010000020.1:0-17294 GCA_964498465.1 uncultured archaeon
CATCAGAAGCCCTTACGACAACTTCCTTAAAACTTAATATGGCTTCGAAAGTATAAACACCCTCTGGAGCTTTATCTGTAGATAAGACTGGATATCTTTCAAGAGTTTGGTTTATAGCTACAGTCTCTGTTTTCTGGTCTATGGTTTGATTTTCAGGACCTATTATTCGATAAGTAAGCATTACATCAACTATTCCTGGAGGATAAAATTTTGTAACAAAAACTTTAGCATAAACGTCCTCTCCTTGGTATACTTGCTTTTTTTCTGGAGGTATTTCTACTATTAAATCGAACAAACCAGAGGCTTCTACATAAATCCTGACGTTTATCGTAAAGTATTGATCTTCAGCTTGGGCCCTTATATAACCTTTATACTCTCCTTTCTCTGCAGTAGGAGGAACTCTTATAGTAACTTTTACTCCTTTCACTTCTTCAGGAGCAAGGTAAAAAGTATCTTTATCAAAGCTTATCCAGCTAGATATATTTCCCCCTTTAGTAAGGTTGACAACTGCCCCTTCGCAAGCATATTGCAGCCAGAAATAAACAGTAACATTTATAATATCGCCTGGCATAGCAGTTTTATCTATAGTTGTATAGGAAGCCATCAAAGTTCCTATACCCTTTTTTATTCTAAACCAGTAAATGTCAAATTTTTCTTTTCCATTGTAAGAAAAGGATGCGTTAAGGGTATAAATTCCTGTTTTATTATCAACAAAAACAAAACTTTTATTTAAAACAAATGTTTGAGTTGGGTTTAAAGTAAGGTATGTCTCATTGTAGCCAACTATTTTAAGAACTGGGTCGAGCAACTTAAGTCTTAATTTTCCGCTTACACCAAGATTTCCCTTATTAACTAGAAAAGTCGTTGAATTTACTAGAACAGGCTCGCAATAGCTTGTTGCATCTGTATAAGTATCTATAAATATATTTTCAGCCAATCTGACGCTTGCATTTATTAAAGATTGAGCGAAGGAAGTTTTTATAAGGATTAAAAACGCAAGCAGAAAAAAGATTTGACGGAGCTTTTTCATAAATGATAATTGTTAGAATCATGAAAAAGTACTTACTGATAGGTTTGTTTTTAGCACTATTTTTGATAAATGCTTCATTAGAAGTTAAAGAATTTCCAGTAAATGCTACCTTAGCAACAAGCTATTATTATATTGAATTAAGCGATAAGCTTGCCGATGGAATTTTCTTTACAAACCTTACAGGTTCAATCTTAAATAAGCAGTTTCCACTAACAGCTGGCACTTCAAACAATAATGCAACCTGGAATTATGATAATTCAGACCCTAACAAAGCTAGCGGTTATTGGTTTTTTATAGGAGGGAATTATCCTGTAGATGTGTGCCATAAGACAAAAACTAATTTATGTTCAAACTTTAATTGTTCTGGAATTAATAATACAGAAATTGGAATAGGAAACGTAAGTTGGAGTATAAGTGAAATTTGTGATAAAGAAAATCCATCTTTGATAGATTCAAAAAGGATGAAGTTAAGTTGGGAAAAAATAGTAGAAAACGCCATTAATAAGAAATATTGTTTGAGGTACTGGCTTAATGTGCCTCCAGGGACTCCAGCAAGGAATTATTCCACTAAATATTTAATAGAGATTGTACCTAAAGGTAAACCATGCTAAAGTTTTTAATTATTTTTCCAATTCTTCTAATTCTAGCTCCATCAGTTTTTGGATTAGCAGTTGGCATATGGCCTTCTGAAATAAAAGCCGACACAAAACTTTTCAAACCAACAATCATTTCTATCTTAGTATTTAATCCTTCTAAAACGCACAACAAATTCAAAATTTCTGTAGAATGTCTGAATTGTATTCTAAAGGTTAGAGGCCTTAAAATTGTAAGAAAACCTAAGGTAGAAATTTGGCCTACTGAATTTACGCTTGAAGATAATTCTAATCAAACTGTGACAGTTAAAATAGAACCTACTTATTTTTGGGAAAGCACGGTTGAAACTGACGCTTTTAAAATTAAATTACCTGCGCTCGTCCTTTCCCCTCTTCACTTTAAATTAAAATGTGAAACTGAAACAAAATTTACTGAATTGATTACAACCTCTTTTATAGAGGTAAGACCAAGTTACCCCCTTCCTCTCTTCTTTTTCTTTCTCCTAATTTTAACTTTCTTTATCTTAAAGTACTTAGCTTTTGGATAGATTTTCTTCCAAAGATAAAGGCCCACCAAGGAAATGCCTATTAGAAGAAGTATTAAACTACCGACAGGCATTCCCTTTAATCTTATTTTTACTATAGAAGCTACTGCTGGTGAAACACCCATGGGACCGTAGGAAGACCAGTATGCATTAACAACAACTCTTCCATCAATTTTTCTTTCCCCTAAGAATAAAGCAGGATATGGAATTGTTACATATCCTTTATACTTTGGATTTAACATCCTTACTAGAAAGTTTAAAGATTCTGGGGTGAACAACTTTATTTTGTTTATAAGAATTAAACGAGGTGCAACCCTTATCTCTACAGGTATACCAGCTCCTGTTGTATGTGCTTTTACGTAGACATCATCTTTATCAAGAGTTATGTAAGATGTATCAAAGATTTTCTCACCAATCTTTCTTCCAAAAATTTTTACGTCAGACACACAATTATCGCATTCAAAATATACTTTTGCTTTTACGTCATAAGGACTTGGATTTATAACCCCAATGTAAGCAAGTCTATAAGAACCTACAGAAGCTTCAAATTCAAGATGATAATTGTTAACACCTATACCAACTTGAGCGTATGGTGACTGAATTAAAGTAATAGAAAATAAAAAAAGTAGAAGAAATCTTAATATTCTCATACTTGACTTTATGTGCTTAATTTATTTATTAGCAGGTACAAGCACCACAAGATGCTCCGTATTCCACCGCGTAGATTTTGAAATTTGTCTGATAAATTCCTGTCGGAGCGTTATCTGGATTAGGGTCTAACCAATATCTTAGATTGACGTATTCACCGGGTTTTACTAGTGCTCCTATTACTTGATTAGTTAAGGTTCCTGAAAATCCTTTGGTAGGCACAGTTCCTAATCCAGTAGAATCCGAACCTTTCGTACTACTTGTTTCATTAGCAAAACCTACACAATCATCTGGAGATGCTGGATTCGAACAAGCTACTATCAAATAGTCCGTCCCAGCTGCACAAAGTCCTGACTGACAAATTAAGTTATCGCAAGCACAGTGGCATACAGTAATATTTACTGCATTACCTGGACTCGATTGAACCCAGTAGCCAGTTTTTGTTTGTACGTTGCCAATATAATTTCTAATAGCGTTATGCCACACACCTTCAGTAACTGTTATATTAACTTGAGTGTCATTCATCGTATCGTTTGTGAATAGAATTCCTTCTGTTAAGTTCTCAGAAAGAATAATAGCAACTGGTTGTGAAATTGAAGCGTTCATCACGAAGGGACCTTCCTCAACGCTTAACACTGGCACAAAAGATACTAGAATTGCTAGCAAGCCCGTTAAAAGTAAATATTTTTCCATATTTTTTAATTTACGTTTTTGTTTAATAAAAATGGTTAACAAGTTGAACCGGCTTCTATAGCTTTTATAGACCAAGTTGTATTATAAATACCTGAAGGCTTTGAAGAAGGAACGTACAACCAAAACCTTAAATAAACCTTTTGATCTGGCTGCACATTACAAGCAACTTTTATCCAATCTGGCTCTTTTACCATTCTTTTTGTTGTCTCAAAAGCCGGTGTATTGGCATCTGTTGAAGTAGAATTATTCCAAGTAACGTTTATTATGCTTATGGAATAGCCTTGGCACAACTCAGATTCTGGAGAACAAAGCAAATCTGTTAAAGCTCTCATGCAAAAATCTTGGGGATTTGTTCCAGTATTTTTTATCCAGTAAGCAGTCGTTAAGTCGCTTGCATTATAATTCCAAGTTGCATTATTCCATCTACCAGGCTCTACATTAAACTGCTGGTTTATTTCTGCTCCTGTTCTGTTAGTAAATAAAACTCCTTCAGCTAATTTTGGAGAAATTTCCATAGCTATTAATGGATTCAAATAAAAGCATTTAAAGCATATAGTTGAATTTGGATCATAATACTGCTTGCTCGAATTGAATCTTACATCATACCAACCACCTGTTTGCCCAGACGAATCAAATGTAGCATTATAATAAGCCAAAATTGAGTTTGCCTTGTACAAAAGCTTTATTTCTTCTTCCCTTAAACTTCTATTAAAGACATAGATTTCATCTAAAGTTCCATTAACGAAATCATTAAAATACTTGCTACTTATATCAACCCTTCTACTATTTGGATATATTTCTCCTATAAATTTGGGCAAATATTCTTTAGATTGATTAACAAAAATTGTAACATTTCCTGTTTTCTTATCTAAAACAAAAGCTAAGAATTGCCATTTATTCCAAGTTATTTTTAAGCTTGAAGTTTGCGAATAGGTTGATGTTCCGTTTCCTATTCTTACTATTATGCTACCAGTAGATGTTATTGCTATGTAATAACCAGAATTTTCGCTTGAAATATACTTATCTACTATTGCTTGATAATCGTTAGAAGCGTTAAGCTTTAACCAAGCAATTATAGTTATTTCCTTGGGATTTAGAGAAGAAGAATCTTGTATAGAAATGTAATCGTCTATTCCATCAAATTTTAGGCCATAACTTAATTTTCCTACAACCCACTTGGCTGGCGTATCACCATCTTCGTTAGTAGTATCAGCATCGTACAGGGTTCCGTCATTTCCGTTTCCTGAATAATCTTTTACTGTTACACCACTTCCTTCGTCCATATGAAGTTTTAATATAAGGCCTCTTGGCAGGACAGTCCATTTAGTTAAGGAATTTAGTTTTGTTTCAAAATCTACTGTAGCATTATCTACCAAATTACAGCAATCGTCCAAAACTTTTCCGCTAATATTTATTATATCTCCGTTATCGAAAGTAGAACCTTTAGGTGGTGTTAGTAATTCATTGAATAATTGACCTATTACAGTTACTGTTGTTTCACTTGAATTCAAGTCTTTATAACAAGAATCGTTTCTTGTTCCTCCTAGCCATGTGTGAATTCCTACTTCGAAATAATTAGAAGAACAATCTGGATTAAAATACAAATTGCAATAGCCATTAGAATCAGTTAAGTTGTCGTATCTTTTATTTTCGATGTAAATAGAACAAGAAACTCCGCTAGGCACATAAGCTCCATAATCTGAATCGTAAATTCTTACTTGCAACAACTGAAAATTATCTCCATACCTTCTTACTTCTGAACTAGCTCCGCTAGTTATTGAAATGCTAACATCATCTTTTTCTATGTTAAAGGAAGTAGGAGAGGTTTCATTGTATCCGCCATAATAATCTGTTGCATTGAACTTATAGTACATAGTACCTCCGCTATTGATTAAATCCTCGCAAGTAAAATACTTCCCTTCAAATGTTAACTGGGTTTCTGTCAAACAATTTGTGCAATTTTGAGAATCGATTGCTATCCAGTTTATTCCATCAGTAGATTTCCAAAGCGTAACATTAACAGTATAACCTTCTTCGTGCGATACGTTAACTTTAAAAGTAAAAGTTTCTCCCCACCCTTTCAAGGGAATAGCTCCAGTTGTATCTTCTAAGCTAATAGGACTAACCACTTTAAAGGTCTGGACTGAGGTACAGTTTTCATTGCCTGCAGTATCGTTAGTGCAAATCCTCCAAGCTATTACAGAACCGCTTTCTACCGAAGAATTTTGCCAAGTAAAGTTTGACCACTCCCAAAAATGATCTATTAATAAAGGTGAACTGTAAGTACCATCTGTATAATTTTTCCATTGTCCAGTTTCATTAGTAGATAACCAAGCATAATGAATTTTTCCATTATCTTTCCATTCTGCTGATAATTTAACAGCTTGACCCGGAAATATTTTGCTCGTATTAGAAAAAACATTTAGATATTTTGGAGATTCTGTTTCCTTTTTGCAGCAAAGCAGGTTTGAGTAATAACCAACTTTACCTATATGCGAATTATAGGGTTGGTAAAGGGAAATTATCGGAGTTTCTTCAGGTAGACAATTATTTCTTAAGTAGCATTGCCAAGGAGCCGAAACACAGATTCTTTGGAAGTAAAGAGCTTTTATTTCGACTTCGGTTAAAGTTTTATTGTAAATTCTAATTTCATCGATAGTACCATTAAACCATTGATCGAGTGTTGGTGCATTTCCTACTCCAACATTCTCAGTAGAATATCTAATAATATCTGGTATGTTGGGTGGAAGTTTTTCTCTAACAAGCTTACTATCAATATACAATCGCATAAAACCATCTTTTTTATAGGTTCCTACAACATAAGTCCATCTGTTATTATATTCCGAACTTAGCTGGTAATACAATGCTATTCCATTTCCGCTACTATTAAATATCCAAAAGGTTAATTCATTCGCAGAATTTATATAAAGATAGTAACTACCTGTTTTTCCTATAATCATGTTAAACGTATTATCCAAGTTTGGCCTTATCCAAGCTATTATAGTAATTTCCTGTGTAGGCGCTAAACTCTCTGAATGAAGGATTTCTACCCAATCGTCCACTCCATCAAACTCCAAGGCCTTTCCAAATTTTCCGCTTACCCAACTCGCTCCATAAATCTTTCCATGATTCGAATTTCCAGAAGAATCATAAACTTTATTTCCGCTTCCTTCCTCAAAACTTAAGCTTAGAACTAAACTTCCATTTCCGCTATTGCTAACATGAGCATTTTTCTGGTCATATAAGTCTAAAAGGGGAAATTCTCCAGGCAAACATCCAGGCCTAACCTTAGCCGAAAACAAATAAGGATCTTGGCAACAAAATTTTAAAGAATAATAAGAGCAATTTGCAACATGCGTATTATTTTCTTGGTAAGCTGAGAGTAAGCATACATAGTTAGATGGGCATGAATTTTGATAAAAGTCACAATTTAAGGCAAAAGCTGTAGTTGGAAATAAGAGCAAGAAAAGAATTAGAAAAAAGATTTTCATAGTTAACTTTACTTTATATTAAACTTAAAGTTGGCTTAACAATTTGCTTATTTTAGCAAGAATCTTACCATTTATCTTGTTTACGGAAGTAACAATCCTAGATTTTATCCTAGAATTCTTTAAAAGCAATCCGATAAATTTACTCTTACTCAAATCCAAATTCCTTAAATATCCTTCTGAATTTATCAAGATTATTCCAATCTCATTATCTTCCATAGTTAAATTTGAGAGCCTAATAAAACTCGAATTTCTAATTAACAAACCTACAAGAAATTTTCTGATCTTACAATTACTTAAGGTAACGTTAAATGAATTTTCTATTAAAATAGCGAACCCTTCAAAATTCCCTTCTATTTCAGACTTTTGACAATCAAATTCGTAATTCTTAACGTTTCTTATCAGGATTAAAGGAGTTGTCAAAATCTTTTTTGTTTCTTTTACTCTAACCAAAAAGGTTTGGTTAAAAGTTGAATTAGAAATTAAAACAAATTCAAAATTGCCAGAAATTGTTGGTGTAAGAGTAAAATTGAAGGAAAAATTTTTGTAAGCAAAAAAGCGCAAAGACCTTTTATCCCAGCCATCTGGTATTATTAAAGAAAGGTTAAGCGGAATTTCCGAAAAGCCACTTAGTTTGAATAAAGTTTTCTTATTAACCAAAGTTTCTAATGGTTCTAATTCAGCGTAAATTTTCTCTTCAACCTTTTTTAGAATAATTTTTGTCACTCCCGGTTTTACTTCACTAACCAATATACAAACTTTATTCCCGCTTTTACTTACTACTCTAGCTCCTTTGACTAAAAATTTAGGAAAACCAACCTCTAAGCAAAAGCTAATGTTTCCATAGCTAAAATTTGCTATATTATTTAGGATGCATCCTATAAAATCTTCTTCTTTTTTACAATCCAAATAAACAGGGTTTGTTTGATAATAAAGATAAAAGGTAAAAGATTCATTTTGCTTGATAGTTAAATTTGCAGATTTTGTATTGTTAAATTCAAAATAAAGAAAGTTTCCTTCGGATGAAAAATTTGAAGGAGTTAAAACTATACTTTTGCCGCAATTTTCTATTCTGTAAGCATATTTCCATATGACAGGCTTATTAAACTCAAAAATTCTTGTCTTGCCTAACTTTTTTATTACAATACACTTTCTAACTTCTATTTCTCCTTTATCTAGCGTCTTATTCTTAGAAAAAATTAAAACTTTATAAAAACCTACAGGCAAAAAAGATTCAAAATTAAATTTTCCTTCTTTATCAAGCATTATCGAATAAGAAAGTTTTGTTTTATTCGATTTAAAATAAAGAGATAGGTTTAGAAATGGCGTACCAAAGATCGAAAAGTTTACTGGTTCGTTTTCATAAAAAACTTTTTTTGGAAAAACTAAAGAAGCTTTTTCTGAGCTAGGAAATTGCACTGAAAAATTCTTTGAAAGATTCACGCAAGCTCCTTCGATTCTTAAAGTATAATTCCCAGCTATTAAATTTAGCTCAAGAGAAGTATAACTTTTATTTTCTTCAAAAGCCTGGAAAATTGGATTTTTTTCTGAATATATAGTCAGGCTAAAAGATAAATTGGAAGGAAGTTCGACATCTATTCTTACAGCTTTATCAACTTTTATGCTAACAGAAGGCTCTATAATGCAAATGCTAGATTCATTAAAAGTTTGATTTAATTGGGTAGAATTAAGCAAAGCATAAACTTGGGAGGCTAAGAGAGATAAAAAAATTAAGACAATTATAAAAGAAATTCTCATAAATAATTTTTAATTTCCAATAAGATATTATGGAACCAAAGCTACTAACAGGAATTTTATTTGCTCTTGGAATAGTAATAGGATACCTCATGCCAACAATTTATTATCAAGCAAAAAGTAAAAGTGTTGCAGCTTCCGTTAGAGAACTTTATGAAATAGCAAATCCAGGCTCTTCTGTAGAAATAGTTGCTGTAAAAGATGAGGGTAATATGTTTAAAATAATATTAAAATTAACAGATGCCAGAGGAAGCTTCTACAGAGAAGTTTATGTAAGCAAAGATGGAAAATTTTTGACTGAAGGAGTAATTTTCGTTAAAGAATCCTTGGAGAGGATGAAGAAATTAAGAGATTTTGTTGATTGCCTTTATGATAGCGGACTAAGAATTTATGGCATTTTAAACAGAACCCAATCTCCTCAAGCTGCTCTAGCAACTTCTTTGCAGCTTAACTTACTTGGAAGGTACTCTCCAAAACTTTTGGTAAGTTGCGATGGAGTAGCTTTGCAAAATTGCATGAAAGCTGGAGTAACGAGTTTTCCGTCGATAGTTTATCAAGGAAAAGTTTATGCAGGTGTAAAAAGCGTCGAATGGCTATCCCAACTAACTGGTTGCCAAGCATAGATGTTCGGCATTTTAAAAAGAAAATTTAAGAAACTTGTAAAAGGTATAACGAAAAAAATAGAAGAGAAAGCAAAAAAGTTAAGGGAAAAAAAGATTGAAGAGAAGGATATAGAAGAAGTTTTTAGCAAAATAGAAGCAGAATTTTTATCTTCAGACTTTGCTTTAACTGCTCTAAAGAAGCTTAAAGAAAACTTAAAAAAAGAATTGGTTGGAAAAGTTATTGAGAAAGGAAGAGAAGAAGAATTCATATTAGAAAGCATAAAGAAAACACTTTTAGAGCCATTTGAAAAGCCAGTAAAATTAGAAGAATTCTTGAAGAAAAAACCATCTCTCTTTTTATTCTTTGGTGTAAACGGAGTTGGGAAAAGTTTGACTGTAGCAAAAGTAGGATTTTTGCTTAAAAAATTGGGTTATAAACCTTTGCTTGCTGCGGGAGACACTTTTAGAGCTGCTGGAATAGAGCAATTAGAAGAATATGCAAAGAAAGCTGGGTTGCCAGTTATTAAGCAAAAAAGAGGGGCAGATAGTTGCGCTGTTATATTTGATGCTAGAAAAGCTGCTGAATCTAGAGGTTTTGATGTAGTGCTAGCTGATACTAGCGGAAGGATGCATACGAAGAAAAATTTAATGGAAGAACTTAGGAAAATAGTTAGGGTTAATAAGCCAGATCTAAAAATTTTAGTTTTAGATTCTTTGGCTGGAAATGATATACTAAACCAATACGAATTTTTCGAAAAGGCTGTAGGTATAGATGCTGTTGTTTTTACTAAAGTAGATATTAATGAAAAAGGAGGAAATATAATTTCGTTTTCCTATCTTTATAGAAAACCAATTTTATTCTTATGCAACGGTCAAGGCTTAGAAGATATTGAAGAATTTAAACCAGAAAAATTTGTAGAAAAAATTTTGAGTTAAAATTATGGTGTTAAAGAAGCTTGGTCAGAGCCTTTCTTCCTTATTAACGAAAATTTCAAAAACTCTAACTATAGATAAAAAAGCAGTTGAGGGATTCTTAAAAGAGCTGAAATTAATTTTACTAGAAGCTGATGTAAGTGTTGAATTGGTAGAAAATCTCGTAAATAAAGTCGAAAAAAGATTTTTTGAAGAAAAAACACCAGCAGGTTTAACAAAAAGAGAGCATTTCTTAAAAATACTTTATGAAGAAATAGTCAACTTATTAGGAAAAGAGTTTGAACCTTTTAAAATAGAAAAGAAACCTTTCGTAATTTTAATGGTAGGCTTATTGGGTTCTGGAAAGACGACCACTACAGTTAAATTAGCTAGATACTTCCAGAAAAAAGGTTATAATGTTGGAATAATATGTGCAGACATTTATAGGCCCGCTGCTTTCGATCAATTAAAGCAGCTTGCTGAAAAAATAAGAGTTCCAGTTTATTTCGATAGTTCAAAAGATGTAATTAAAATAATTAAAAATGGGTTAGCTAAATTCTCGAAGAAAGATGTAATCTTAATAGATACAGCTGGAAGACATAAGGAAGAAACTAGACTTATGGAAGAGATAAAACAAATTTATGAAAAAGTAAAGCCAGACGAAGTTATTCTTACAGTAGATGCATCCATAGGACAAATAGCTAAAGTTCAGGCAGAAGCTTTCTCTAGAGTATGTCCAGTTGGTAGCATTATAGTTACAAAATTAGATGGAACTGCAAGAGGTGGTGGAGCTTTAAGTGCTTGTGCTGCTACTGGAGCTAAGATAAGATTTGTTGGAGTCGGCGAAAAAATAGAAGATTTAGAACCATACGATGCAAAAAGGTTTGTTTCTAGAATGCTAGGCTTAGGGGATCTGGAAACTTTGTTAGAAAAAGCTAAAGAAGTTGGAATTAAAGAAGAAAAAGTTGAAAAAATAGTAGAAGAATTTACCTTAGAGGATTTTTTAGAGCAAATAGAGAATTTAAGTAAAATGGGGCCTTTATCTAAAATAGCACAGTTGTTACCGGGCTTTGGATTAAAAATACCAGAAGAAATTTGGGACATGCAAGAAGAGAAAATGAAAAAATTTAAAGCCATCATTCAAAGCATGACTTTAGAGGAAAGGAAAAATCCGGAAATAATAAACGAATCAAGAATTAGAAGGATTGCTAAGGGTTCTGGAACTAGAGAGGAAGATGTTAGAGAACTTTTATCCCAGTACAAGAAACTTAGAAAATTGCTTAAAAAATTCGGAAAAATTAGACAGCTTGATCTCACAAAACTTTCAAAAATGTTAAGAAAATTTGGATTTTCACTTTAATTCTCAATAACGGTTAAGTTACAAGTTGTTAAAAACGATATATTTTTATTTTTACTTTCGAAAAACTAAGTTGTAAACCGTGAGATTATGAGTGAAGATGAGGACAAAGCTTTGCTCCAAGAAAACTTCAAGAAATGGGTTTTATTTACTCAAATCTCTGCAAACTTCTGAAAGGATCTCCTTCTCCCCTCATGTAACTGTTTATGCCCATTTAGTTGGTTGCGACCCAAGGAAATTAAGAGATGAAAAATTCGTTACTTCAGTAATTTTTTCTTCCATAGTTTTAGCAAAAATGAAGTTATTGGATTTTCATCTAAGAAAATTCGAAGGAGGTGGAGAGGGGATTACTGCAGTAGCTATTATTTCAGATTCTCACATAATAGTTAATACATTTCCAGAAACAACTTCTTTGATTCTAGATGTTTATGCATGCTCAGGCTATCCTATCTTGGTTATGAAAGAATTTGTTAGAAAGTTTAAGCCAAAAAGTTTTGAATATGTGATTTTACCAAGAAGCTTAAAAGATGAACAAACAAGAACAAAAGTTATCCTAAGCGAAAATTCAATCGAGGATTCGGAACTAAAAAGATGGCTTCAAGCAAGGAATCTATTACCGCTTTTAAATAACTCGGAAGAATGTTTGATTTTAGCTAATTTTATAGGCTTTTTAATTGCCAACGGAAAGTTAGAGAAGGATTTTGTATTACTTAGAGAGAAAAACAAATACGTTCTTGAAATTATGAAAGAAAAGTTAAAAAGGATTAATGTTGATTCGAGCTTAGTCGTAAAAGAAAACTATTTTGACTTAATAGTTAAGGACGAAAATTTCCGAAAGTTACTGAATAAACTTGAAATTAATTCACCATATTTGCCAAAATGGCTGAAAAATGATGGTTTTATGCTATCGGCCTCTTTTCTTTCTTCTTTCCTATTCTCAAAACTCTCAAGAAAAAATGGGAATTTTGAGCTCAAAGTCAGAGATTTTGAATTTGGCCAAGTTTTAAGAAAAATGCTTAATAGGTTTTATATAAAGTCTAGCATTGAAGAAAGGGGTGGAAAACCTTATCTTAAAATAGATCCTAACGAAAGAAACATAAACAGATTGGAAGCTTTGCTATCACTTTCGAAAATTTTTCCGATAGGCTTTTTCGATCTAGGAATTAACTTAAAAATAAAACCTTCGCTAAACAACAGGAAAGAACTTTATAAGTTAATAAGATTTCTTATCATTAATGAAAAAGCGAAAATAAGAATCTTAGAAAAATTGGTCGGAAAGAACTTTAAAATATTAGTAGAAAAATTGTTAGAAGCAAATATAATAGCTAGAGATGGAGATTATGTTTATCTAAAGTTTAACTCATGAGAGAATTCATCTTGCTAGCAAGAAAAGCTCATACTGCTCCTTTTAAATTAAACGATTTGCCTGGAGCTGGAAGAATGGATTTAGTTGCTCGTTGCATTACAGCAGCTATATTTATTTCTGAAGCTTTGAGAAAGGACGTAAAATTTTATGCAGTTTTAGAGGGTCCTCCTAATCCTCCTCGCTTAATAACTCTTGAGACTTCAAAGTTAAGGAGGGTATATCCTGACGAAAGAAATATAGCTTCTCATATAAGAATCGCATTAGAGAAAGGGTTGAAGCTGAGATATGGACAGGAAATAGAAAGTGAACCTGGGATAAGAATTGCAAAAAGAAGTTTTGAAGATTTAGTTAAAGAAAAGGCTAAAGAAGTTCAAACGGTTTATATGTATAAAAATGGTATTCCAATAGAAGAATTTAAGTTTGAGAAAAATGTATGCTTTATAATCGGCGATCATAAGGGACTTTCTAAAAAAAGAGAAATATTTCTTGAAAATCAGGGAATTCCTAAAGTTTCTTTAGGAAAGGTAACTTATCTAGCGTCTCAGGTAATAGCAATATTGCATTACGAATTGGACAAAAGAGGTATTTGACCGAAAAAATTTAAATATAAGTTTGACCTAATTTGTATCATAAATTATGTCACAAATTGTGACACAAAATTGAGCAAGAAATATGATAATGAATGTAACATGAAAATTGGCAAGCCTAAGAGAAAGTTTTTAGTTAGAATAATAGACCTAGAAACTCAAAAGAGCCTAAACATTTCTCTTTATCAAGAAGATGGGGAAAGAATACCGATAACCAAAGTTTACAAGATTGTTAGAAGAGCTTTAGAGAGAGGTTTAGCAAGATGAAAAAGTTAAAGACCTATCTTGATACTAACATAATATATGCCTATTTTCTAAGGAAAGCGCTAGAGACGAAGAAGAAAAAAATAATCAGTCATATAGAACTAAGGAAAGTCCTAAATTATGAAAAAGAAATGGAAAGAACCCATATCAGAGAAATTCATAAGAAAGATAGCAAAAAGCCTGGAAAGGATGAGGAAGAAAGATCCCAAAAAATATCGGGAAATTATAAAGTTAGTTGTATAGCTCTAATCGTAACACTCACTGCTCTTTTACCACTTTCTCTTGCCCAGATTCAATCACATCCGCTTAGTCAAATTACTCCTATAGATGTCAACCTTAATATGTTTAGGTTTAACATAACTAACGTTTCATATGTAGGAATTGGGACTGCTTTACCTTTTTATAATTTGCATGTAGTTGGGAGCGGCTATTTTACTGGAGACTTAATCTTTGATGGAAGTTTATATTTTGGGATAAGTGGACCTTATCTTTATACACAAAATAACTTAATTTACTTCTCTACTGGTCTTGTTTTAAACGGAAACTTAGATATGCAAAGCTATGATATAGTTAATGTTTCAAAAGTTTATGCTAGTAAATTTATTGGGGAATTGGATTGGGTTAATTTAACAAATTATCCTGTTGGGTGTCCAGATGGATATGCTGTACAAGCAATAAATGATACTTTAACTTGTACCCAAGTTTCTACACCAGAAAATGCAAATGTTACTGGTAGTGGTAGTGAAGGGCAAGTTGCTTTTTGGACTTCAGCTAGTACTATAAGTGGGGATGATAATTTGTATTGGGATCAGGTTAATAAGAGATTGGGAATAGGAACTAATTCTCCAGTTAAAAAATTAGATGTTGTTGGGGATATAAATGCAACATCAAAGTTGTATGTTGGGAGCGGTTATTTATACCTTAATGTTCCTTACCTGCATGGAAGGAGCGATGGTGTAATAGAAACTAGCGGAGACTTGGCCGTTCAAAATTTATGGATAGGTAGCACTCATATCTCAGGAAGTACAAGTAATTCATTGCAAATAAGAGGGAGAAATTCTGGGATTTCTATTAGGTTCTCAACTAAAGATTCTACTGGAAACGATTTAGATAGGATTACTATAGATGGTTACGTAAACACAGCAAACATAAGCTTTTTGAATTCTTATGTAGGAATAGGTACTAGTTCTCCTGCATATTTGCTGGATGTTGCTGGAAATATAAGAATGACTGGTGATTTAATCTGTACAGATTGCATAACTCTAGGTTCAGAAACGACTGGAAATTATGTAGCTACTTTGACTGCAGGAACAGGAATTTCCATAAGTGGAGCTGGAGTTGAAGCTGCGAACCCAACTATTTCAATAGATACATCCATAGTTCCGAGAAAGAATGTGAATGAAGATATTAGCGGAATATGGAATTTTGTTAACGGATTAGAAGTTGCTGGTGGTTACGAATCTGGAGGTTTGACCATAGATGATAAAGGAAATATTTTTACTCACGGCAATTTAACTTATTCTGGTTATACTTATGTTGTAGATACTTTGGAATTTAACGGAACTGCAAACTTTCCGTTTGGAATAAACGTTGGTGGAACTTATGAAGGGACTGGGTACGATGGCTTTATAAACATAAACACAAGTTCTGGAGGCAGATTGGGAAGAATTTATACTGACAGCAGTAATCTAATTATTTCAACAGATTCGGGGAATCTGATCCTGAATCCAAGCGGGTATGTTGGAATAGGAACTAATTCCCCTGCTAAACCTTTGCATGTTTACCATTCTGACATAGATTATCCATTGAGAATAGAATCTGGAGATTGGACTAGTGGGATAGAATTAATTGATTCAGTAGGAGCTAATGGTTATGTATTTACTACTTCTGGCAAGTTAGTTTTATCCGATAAGGTTAATACACTGCAGGTAGTTATTGACGAAGGGAATGTTGGAATTGGTACTGATAGTCCTGGATTAAGATTAGAAGTTAATGGTACTTGGCCCCAACTAAGGTTAAGATACGATTCTACGAATTATGCTGATATTGGAATTGGAAGCCAGGCGTTGACATTTAGTGTTGATGGAAATGAATACATGAGAGTAACTGATACAGGAAGAGTGGGTATTGGTACTATTAGTCCACCTTATAAGCTTACTGTTATTGGTGACATAAATGCTACTGGGTTTGTAAAAGGAAGTCAGTTATGTATAGGAGATGATTGTAGAAATAGTTGGCCAAATCTAGCTGCTGCTGGCGGTTGGGTTGATGAAGGAACTCTAGTAAGACTAGAAACAGCTAGCGATAACGTAAATGCAACTACTTTGTTCGTGGATAACGTTAATAGAGTTATTAATGTTGCTGGAGACGTAAACATAAGCGTTCATAAACTTTTCTTTAGCGATATAATGCTTAAGACGGGAATTTCGTCTAATTATCTTGCAATCAGAACCATAGATGATACAGGATGGGCGGGTATCCAGGGATCTACAGGAGCCTTTTATTCTAACGTATGGACACCAGCGATAAGGTACGATGGTAATATCGAAATAAGAACCGAAGGAACTAACCCTGGAAGTATAACTATAGAGACTGAAGGTACTAGTAATAATATATATCTCTTACCGTCGGGAAATGTTGGTATAGGAACTACGAACCCTACTGAAAAATTGGAAGTAGTTGGAAATGTTAAAGCGAATAAGTTTATTGGGGAATTGGATTGGGTTAATTTGACAAATTATCCTATTGGATGCCCCGACGGATACGCAGTGCAAAAAATTAATGATACTTTAACTTGCATTCAGGTTTCTACCCCAAGTAATGCTAACGTTACTGGAAGTGGCAGCGCTGGGCAGGTTGCTTTTTGGACTAGCAATACTACAATAAGTGGAGATGACGAATTGTATTGGGATCAAGTTAATAGAAGATTAGGAATCGGAACTAATGCCCCCCTTACAAAGCTACACGTTAATGGTGATGTAACCCTGAAGAATCTTGGTTATATTTACTTCTTAAACAGCAGTGGTTTAATAGATGAAACTTCGATAGTAAGGTTTGGTGGTAATGCCTTGAGGATAAGATATAAGTATAATTCTCTAATATTTGACGCCTTAGATAATTATCCAATAGAAATAAGAGACTCGAGTGATGTAACAAAAATAAAATTAAATCCTGCTGGAGTTTCGTTCTTTGAGAACTCATTAGGGATAGGTACTACTTCTCCCTCTCAAAAACTGCATGTAGTTGGTACTATTAGAACAGATTCTGGTTTGGGCTTGAGAGGAGATTTCTTCGCTAGTTCAAACGGTTATGTCGTAATCAATTCTTACAATGACACAGCATCTTCTTATGAACCCCTTTATATAAATGCAAATCCAACGATTCTCGGCATGAATGGTAATGTTGGTATAGGGACAAGCTCTCCAAGTTACTTATTAGATGTAAATGGAAATGC
>CAZCHG010000021.1:0-15994 GCA_964498465.1 uncultured archaeon
AAAGATTTATCCAACTTTTAGCCGATCATCCATGGTTCAAAATAAGTGGACTGGCTGCATCTGAAAAAAGAGTAGGGAAAATATATGGAGAAGAAGTAAAATGGCTTTTTGATACAGAAATACCAAAAGATGTTATTGACATGGAAATAACTTCAATGAATCCAAAGAACATTGATGCTGATATAGTATTTTCAGCGTTGCCCTCAGATGTTGCAAAAAAAGTAGAGATTGATTTTGCAAAAAGTGGATTTGTTGTTGCAAGCAATGCATCTGCTTATAGACTCGAGGAAGATGTTCCTTTGATTATACCAGAGGTCAATCCTGATCATTTAGGTTTAATAGATATTCAAAGAAAAAACAGAAAATGGGACGGGTTCATAGTTACCAATCCAAATTGCACAACGATAATGCTAGTCATAACCTTAAAACCACTCATGGATCTTGGTTTAAAGAGTGTAAAAGTTGCATCTATGCAAGCTGTAAGCGGTGCTGGATATCCAGGAGTTTCATCATTTGATATAATAGATAATATAATTCCATTCATTAAAGGAGAGGAGGAAAAAGTTCAAACTGAAACTCTAAAGTTACTAGGTAAATTTAACGGAAAGAAGATAGAATATGCGAACATAAAAGTTTCAGCCTCATGCCACAGGGTTCCAGTCATAGACGGTCATACTGAAGCTGTATGGGTAGAATTTGATAGAAACGTAAAAGTTGAAGATGTTATAAACGCTTTTGAGTCTTTAGAGCCATTAGATCTTCCAAGTTCACCAGATAAAGTAATAGTAGTAAGAAGAGAAAAAGATAGACCTCAGCCGAGGCTCGATAGATATGAAGGAAACGGTATGAGTGTCGTGGTCGGTAGAATTAGAGCTGATGATGAGAGAAACTTAAAATACATTGTACTTGGACATAATACAATAAGAGGGGCTGCTGGAGCTAGTATTTTAAATGCTGAATTGATGGTTAAGAAAAAATTAATATAGTAGAAGTGTATTTCTTTTGGAAGTTCAAGGAGGTATAGGGATGACTGAAGGTGCAGTGTTTATTGGAAACAAACCTGTAATGAATTACGTTCTAGCAGTACTTACCCAATTCAACAGTGGTGTTCAGGAAGTAGCAATTAAAGCAAGAGGTAGAGCAATCAGCAGAGCCGTGGATGTTGCTGAAATAGTGAGAAAAAGATTTCTTTCAGACGTAGATGTAAAGGATATAAAGATTTCCACCGAAAAAATTGAAGGAGAACAAGGAGTGGCTAACGTATCCGCGATTGAAATCAGACTTGCCAAAAAGGCTCAGTGAAAACTATAGAACTGCTGAAGTTTAACCTTTTTTGTTAGATAAATAATTATTTTAGATTTTTTATTTTATTATTATTTTATTAATTTTTTAACTTCAAAATACTTTCCGCATTTATAAGATCTTTATATCTAACAAGCTAATTTTTTATTTACCATAATGCAAGCGTTTTAATAATTTTATATACAACTAAACTGTCTTGCCATGCATTTTTCAGATAGATTTCCAAATATTCTACGTAAAAATTTACAATTATTAACTTAATATGAGTGTTACTTTAAAATAGCCACGTTTTATTGAAAAAACGAATTTGAACTAGCTAAATTGCACAACAAAGGTTTATAAATTAGAATTAATCAATTTTTAAATAAACATTAATTCAAATATTTAAATAAAAATTAAAAAATATTAGATCAAACCTAATCAAATCTAGATTTATAGATTTCATCGCTTTTAAAATATAATTTTTTATTTAAATCTCAGTTTTTATCTGTGTAAGAAACTCTAAATGATAATTAATTAAAATACAAGCTTTTCAGAAGTAAAAAAGGACGGGCAAAAGAGTAATATACTTCTCGAACAAAATAATTGCATGAAAAATAAAAATAAGAATTTTAAAAGCTCGACTGTTCTATTGATCATAACATTGGCCATCAGCTTGGTAGCTAGCACTTCTGCGGTCTCCGCAATGATATCAGTACAAACTACTCCCATTCTACAAATGCCACAAATGCCAACCATTACACCAATCGTGCCACTAAAAACTCCTACTCCAACTCCAACACCGCCTGTGCAAGAGTGTCCAGCTGAATGTACATGCCTGAGTAAAGAAGACGCTTACAAGAAATTTGGCACTACGAACATAGAACCTTATCTATGCTTAGGCAAGGATGGTAAACCTATAATCTGCGGATACATCGAAGATAAACCTAAATACTGTTTTAAGAGAATCGTTCCCAAACTCTGTCCCAGTGGTTGTGAGTGTTTGTCAGAAGATGAAGCCTACAAGAAATACGGAGATGCCTATTTGAACTATCTGTGCAAAGGAGAAAAAATAATCTGTGGATACGAAAACGGCAAAGCCAAATACTGTTTTGAAGTTCATAGATGTGAGTTCGTATACAGCAAATGTGTGGGTACATGTCCACCCGGTTATGAGTGCAAATTGACCAAGGAATCTGAAGCTTGTGTAGAAAAGTGTAAAATTGAATTAGAAAAATGCCTAGCTGAAGCTACTTCAGATGTCTGCGAAGCTAGGTACATAGAATGTATAAAAGAGTGTAATCCCAAGTGTCTATGTTTACCGGTTGAGACTCCCGCTCCAACACCTATTCCTCCACCAGAAAAATGTCCATCCAGCTGTGTTTGCTTAAGCAAGGAAGAAGCTTATGATATATTTGGAGAGAACTTTGAAGATTATCTGTGCAAAGGGGAAAAGATTATATGTGGATATGATGAAAGGAAAAATCCAAAATACTGTTTTGAAGTCCCAAGATGTCATTACAGCAAAGAATTAGAAAAATGTATTGGAATTTGCCCGGAGAACGAGATCTGTACATTTGCAAAAGGATATGAAGAATGTTTAGCAAAGTGTGACGCTGAATACAAGAAGTGCCTTGAGGAGGGATACTCTGAAAAGACCTGTTACGATAAACTTGTAAACTGCAAGTCGCACTGCAAGCCTGAATGTGTGTGTAAACCAATCACAACTCCAACACCCACTCCAATTCCTCCTTCACCAGAAAAGAAGTGTAAATTCGATCCTAAGGCTTTATCCTGCGTGGGCTCTTGTCCTCCAGGTCAGATATGTAAGTTCACAAAATCATCCATGGAGTGCATTCAAGGATGCCGTGAAAAGCAAGCGGAGTGTCTGAAGGCTGGAGGTTCAAAGGATGAGTGTCTAAAGATCCTAATTGAGTGTATGAAAGAGTGCAATCCTGTTTGCGAGTGTCAAGGCACTCCAGAAAAATGTTACTATGATCCAACCTTAGACAGATGCGTGGGTTCATGCCCACCAGGTCAAGTTTGTAAGATATCCACCAGTTATATAGACTGCATAAAGGAGTGTAGAGAGTTTTATAAGGAATGCATTGAAACCACATGTCAGACCACAACCACCGCAGTTACTGCAGTAGTTAAACCGACCGAAGAATGTAAGGAAATGTGCTATCAAAAGTATCTAAATTGCACAAAGGTTTGCGAGGCTGAGAAGAAGTGCGAATGTACTCCAGCCCCATCAGAAGTTTGCCCAGCTGGATGTGAATGTCTAACTAGAAAAGAAGCTCTAGAGAAGTTCAAAAAACCTGTACTTTGCACAACAAAACCTTGTGGAAAAGTTCCAGTCTATTATGCAACGCTAACAGCAACTTACGAATTAAAGTACTGCTTCAGAGAAGGTGCTGAGTACTGCCATTATGACAAAGAACTAGGAAAATGCGTTGGAACCTGTGAAAAGGGAGAATGTCAGCTGTTTAAGGACATATACGGAAACTACTTCTGCAGCTGTGTAGCTTCAGCAACAGAAAAGGAAGTTTGGGTTGAGAGGGTTCTCCCAGAGAGCACGGAACCATCCTCGTGCTTCGAAGTAATACTGGTCGTAACTCCAAGAGAGAAGGTTACTGGAGTTGTCGTAACTGAGACATACCCAACTGAATTTAGATACGCCGGAGCTTCACCCACTCCAGATAAAATCAAAAACAATACACTGAAATGGCTTCTTTACTCAAAGGAGGGAGTAGAAGCTCAGAAGATTCTTTACAAGTTGTGTGTACCCTCTGATGCCTCAGGTTACTACTACTTCAAGGGAACATGGGAGACTGTAGAAAAGAGTGGTGTGATTGCTGGAAATGATAGAATAAATGTACTTGTTTCTGAAGAGGGTTGGCCACCATACCCATTGACAGACGCTATGCTACTGAAGATAATAGAACAATGGGCTGCTGGAAAGATCGACGATTTCAAGTTACTGCAAGCAATAGAGAGCTGGGCCATGTCTTAAGGAGGTTTGTTATGAAGAGGTTGTTTATTCTTCCATTTTTATTACTCCTGCTACTAATAGTTCCAATAGCTGCAGCCCAAGTTACAGTAGAGAGGGATTTGCCAGAAAAAATATACGCTGGAGAAGATTTTACAGTGACTTTAACTTTGAAAGTTGGTGAGAATAAACCAAATGGAGTCATAGTAGTTGAAAAAGTTCCAGAAGGATTTACTTACGTTTCAAGCGATCCTGAAGGAGTTTTTATGGAAAACACCAATGAATTGAAATGGGTATTCTACGGAGATGACGTTAAAGATAGAACTATTACGTACACATTAAAGGCACCATCTGAGCTAAAAACAGTTACATTTTATGGCGAAGTAAAGACTATTCTCGGTACTGAGGAAATTAAAGGCAATAATAAAGCTTCTGTAGTTTCCAAACCTTCCCCAACTCCAACACCTGCCGCTGGAAAGATGGAAAAGGGACCAGGGTTTGAACTATCTTTAGTTATAATCTCAATACTTTTAATACTGGCTCTGAAGAGAAGACGCTAAAAAGGCTTTATGTTTAATTTTTTCTTCAGAAGAGTTGCTTTAGCCCCCGTGGGGTAGTGGATATCCTGGAGGTCTCCGGAACCTCCGACCCGGGTTCGATTCCCGGCGGGGGCGTGTTCTCTCCAGTTAAATTCTTTTCTTACTTAATTTATCAATTTTCGCATTTTCAGGTTTAATCATTACTAGAAATTTGAATAATCAATTTGTGTAGAACCTTTCCATATGCTAAGAATATCCCTGCAAGTTAAATTAAAAGAACTTCTCACTTACAATAGCTCAATTGTGGTGTTTCTTATCTTTTTAATCACTTCAGTATACTTCAAGTGCTGGAATTAACAATCTTAAGCTGAAACATATGTTTTACGTTTTTTCTTCTTACAAACTTCTTATTTACTTCTTTAACATAAAAAGCCCCTCTATGAAGGCTTTCTTTATTAAGAATGCCTTTAATTCCTTTATCTAACTATCAACCTCTCTTAAAATCCTCAGAATCTTAAACTTTAATTCCGGTACGTCCTTTTTAATAACTTTCCAAACTCTTCTAAGATTTACACCAAAATAAGCATGAATCAAAACATCTCTCATACCAGCAACCTGCCTCCAAGGGATATCAGGATATTTTTCTCTAAAATCATTGGGTATATTCTTCACTGCTTCTCCAATTATCTCAAGTCTTCTTAAGATTGCATCCTGGACAAGAGAATTCTTATAGAATTCCTCCTCGTCTACATTTGCAGTATATTCCTCTATTTTCTCAATGCTCTCCAAAATGTCCTCAAGAAATATCTTGACGTCTTTTTTCTTCAAATTATCACCACTTGTTCTTTCAGTATTCTCTCCTTTAGTCTCGGTTTAATAGCATCAAGTTCAACCAAGTCAACTTTTCTGCCAAGAACATCTTCTAGTTCAAGCTTTAAGGCTACAAAATCAAGTAAACTTATGTCTTTGTCGATTTCAACAAGTATATCAATGTCGCTATCTTCTTTTAACTCTCCTCTGACCGTTGAACCAAAAATAGATGCTCTTTTAACGCCGTATTTTCGTAGTATTGGTATAACTTTCCTCCTTATTTCTTCAACATTCATTTAACTATCACCACTCATATAAGGCCTTATTTTCAATAAAATTTAAAGCAAAGGTAGCAATTTTTTTCTTTCAAGTACTGGACAAGTACTGAAATGAGTTTAAACTTCGGTGAATTATTTTAGAATGATTGTTTTCTTTTAGGAGAATTATTCTGTTGTCATACCTAAAAATGTAATTTTAAATTCTAATTCTTTTAATGGATTAAAGTCTTTATCAAACGTTAAAATTTCCGCATCTTTATCACTGCAAGCTATCAGAATATCCAAGTCCGGAACATTCACACCTTTAAGCATAAGTTTAGCTTTTACATCAGATGCTCTTTTTACAACATCTAAATCTACTGGAACTACTGTTAGATATTTTAGCATCTCATTGGTTATCATGATTTCCTTTGCATCGCTATACTTTCTCCAAACATAGTTAGCTCCTGCGAGTAACTCATAGACTGTAAGCGAGCTAACTACTATATCCTCACATTCATCTTTTCGTTCCTCTAAAGCTTTCACAGCTTTTTTATTTCCTTTTTTTAGCTCAATTAGAAATGATGTATCAAGTATAACCTTCAAAGTCTCACCTTAAAACTTTTCCTTATCTCCTTATAGATTTTCTCCAATTCGTTTTCATATCCTGTTTTCTCAGCAGATTTAATTAGCATGTCAATTCTTTTCTCCACATTTCTTTTTATCAACTCATCTATGATTGCACTAAAACTCTTCTTCCCTTTAATCCTGACAAGCTTCTCGTAAACATCATCTGATATCGTTATAGTTTTCATGTATCGTGTATTGTAAACGAAAGTATAAAAATCGATCGGTATTAGAAGAGTGTTGAAAACTCAAAATTCATCAGCTGAATTTTAGCTCAATTGCATCAAATTCAACTAGGTCAACTTTTCTGCCAAGAATGTCTTCTAGCTCAAGCCGTGAAGTCTAGTAAAGTAGCAGCCTTACCAATTTTCAATAAGTACATTAGTACTGTCGTTTTCCTATGCCTATATTTTATTACGTCTCATAATCCAAACTATACGAATTTCCTTGTTTTTTTATTACTTTAGTGTTCTTGGAATTTTAATGAGGCCCAGTAATATATTATTTAATATTTATTTCAAGTAATAAGAAGAGTTTTTACTATTTACAAAAACCTCGCACAGGTGTAGTGATGTAAAAAAGGAATGATGATAAAGTAGAAAATTGGAAATATCCTTATCTAGAATTGGAAAGTTTTCAATAATGAAGGCTAAGAGAAAGTTAAGGCAATAGCTCTTGGGTAAGATTCCTTTTAATCTAATTGCTGATTCTTGTATCACTTCACTATTCTAAAAATCTAGCATTAAGTTTTGCCAAGCGTTTTACCTGCTTTCATAAAAATCTGAAAGATCTAAAATTAATTTATCTCATATATTTTCTAGCGAAAACAACAAGAAATATTGCCCACATAAGCATCCCAGTTAATGCTTCAAGTGATGCAAAAATTCTACCAATTCCTACTGGATGAAAATCACCATAACCCAAAGTTGTTGCAGTTACTATGCTGAAATACAAATAGCTAGGAAAATCTAATGACTTATTTTCCATCTCTGAAACGGTTTCTATTCCAAAAAATGGTAAAACATAGTAAACTAGAGGAAATACAACTAAAACAAATAAAAACCAGAGTAAAATCGGTCTTTTCCAATTTGTTCCATATTCACATGTTAAATCAGCCAAAATTATCTCCAAAATTGCCGATAAGGATGTCGATATAGCTTTAAGTTTCATTCTAGTTAAACCTATAATCAAAAGTTTTTAAACTCCGCCAAAATTCGCTTCTAAGAGTTTTTACTCTACGCCAACTGCCAAAACCAATTTTCATGAATTCTTTCCTAATTTTTTCTTCTCTTAATGCTCTTCTTTCTCTAATAAACATCTTATCTGCCTGATCTCTTTTTCCTTCGCTCTCATAACTTATTCTTTGAATTCTACAAGCTTCTGCTTCAGCTTTTGGTAGCTTAAAGTTTTCACTTGGGATATCTATGCTCACAAAGTTCATTTTACATCCATGAAAGTTTAAATTCCCAAGAAAGACTGCTCCACCATAAACTTGACTGAAGTCACTGGTTCTACTTGTAAACAATAAGCATTTTTCAAATACAGCTTTAGAGAAATTTACATCCTGTTTAAAACCGATTCTTCAAAATTTGCATCTTGCCTAAAAACAGCATCAGTAAAATTCGCTTCTCCTTCAAAAGTTACTCTCGAAAAATCTGCCTCATCTTTAAACTCAGCGTTTCTGAATTTTACATCATGTTTAAAAACTGAACCTCTGAACTTTGCTTTTCCTTCAAATTTGGCGTAGCTAAAGTCCGTTTCATTTTCGAAAACTGCAGAGTTAAAAGTAAAATCTACATTCTCCGGTATTTCTGGAAAAATAAATCCTGAAAAATTAATTCTCTCCCTAAAAATCAATTTAATCTTTTTGTCTCCTTTGTCTGTATAATAATACTCTGTTTTATCTGCGAATTTTTCCAATATCTTTCTATAGAACTCTGCAGCTTCCTTTTTACTTTTGTTTGATTTATGGAATAGACAGAATTCCTCTTTTTCAGTTTCAGAATCACAATTACAAAAATGAAAATACTTACACAGTTCACATCACCTAAAAATTGCTTCGCATTCGTAAACAAAAATCTTTACATGAAATTTCACACATATTTTAGTTTTCATTTTAGTACCATCAGTTTTTAATTCTCCAATTCAAACAATTTGTGTAATTGAACTAAGCTTAAGACTCATTTCCCTAAGAAATTAAAATTTATAAATCAAATTGACTGAAAAATGCAGAGTTACAATCAGTAAAACTGCAAAAAATTTAATCAGATGTTTAAGAATCCTGAAAATGGAGCTAGTTAAAGGCATTATTAAATTGTAAAAAGTCAACTCTGATCCTTACAACAGAACAGTTTCCTAAATGAATATTTCATACTTCCTCTTTGCCATTGTATACATTTAGTAGATTTCCATGGTGTATGAAATGAAGCTAAGACTCTTGTTGGCTTTATTTATTATTGTTATATTCATTTCTAGCGGATGTACAAACTTAGAGCAACACAAAATGCTAAAAAACACAAAATCTAGCGAGAAGATAAATGAAAGTTTTCTTATAAATAATGTAGGTAAAACTGTTGAACTTATTGGTGTATTTGGCCGCATAGAGGAGGGAACTATATACTACTCCGTGGACTGGTGCTCAAAACTAAAATATGTATTCATAGTTAACTGCTCAACATTTGAGTGCGTTATGAAGGGTAAATTCAAGAGACCCACCTACATAATTCCCGTTGTAAACCCTGAAGATGTAAATATAGATTCCATCCTCTACAAAAAGGTTAAAATAAAAGCGATTGTAACCGAGTTCAAGGATACTTGCTATGATTGCTACGTTCAAAGATATTACCCGTTTAAACAGAAATGCACAGCCTACAATATGTCTGACATAGGTTTGGAAATCATAAAGGTCACAAAAATATAGAAGAATTAAATATAATTTAATTATAATAAATTTTCAATGTGAAATTACGATATTCGCACAATGAGTAATTCTATTATAAACACCGATGCACAAAAAGTATTGGTGTGAAGATTATACCATTAAGCTACTGGATTGAAGAGGAATTTGAAAAAATCAGGAAGTTCATAGAATCTGCCCATCCTATACTTGGAAGAAGCATAGGAGATGAGATTGAATCCATTGCTAGGCTTTATCCAAACATATACAATGAAACAAAGAACAAGGTTATTCAGAAGTCGTTAAAAATTGCTGAGGAGATAAAAGCAAAAATGGGGTCTATAAGGAATGAAGTAAAGCAGAAAATAGAGATTAAGAAATCTAGTCCTTCTCTTGAGTTCATGGAAAAACCAGTAATTGGATGCGATACCTCAAGCAACGTCATGCCAATATCCACAGCAAGGCTGTACACAGTTTCAGGTATTTCGGCCTATATAAAAGATAAGGAGATCAAAGAAGTCAAAACATTGACCGATATAATTGATTCAGAAAGAATTTCGGAAATATTCGAATGCGATGCCGAAATTGACCTCCTAGAAGGTGCCCTATCCGATGAATTCTTTGGATTTGAAGATGTAGAGATAAGGTTCATAGTTTCTGCCCTCAGAGAAGCTTACCTTTGTGAGCTCGCAAAAAGGCATCTTGAGGAAGTAATAGATGATGGTGAAAATGTCTATGCAATGGTTATAGATGGTCCACTTTCAATAAGCCAGTGGTACGAGAAGGTACCTGGTACAGTAAGAAAAAAGGCTGTGGAGATGCTTATAAACGCTAGAAACGAGTTAATGGAAACCTGCAGGAAAAACGATGTGGCTCTTCTGGGAATAGTGAAAAGGGGGAGAGGTAGGTACTTCCATCACTTGCTCGGCATTTCACAGCTCAGCAACCTCAGCGATCAATCTCTATTTCACCAAATACTTGATTACGGTGAAAGAACTGAGACTCTAAGTGTAACTGAAGGAATTAGAATTTGGAGGAAAAGCGACGAGTTAAAAAGAGCAATGAAAAATCTAAAGTCCAAGGAAAAAATTAAAGCCAAGGAGAAAGAAATTGAGGAAAAAGTTAAAAGTAATAGTCTGCTGATAAACAGATTAAGATACGAAATTCTTGGATTTTTCATAAAAACGAGCACAGATGAGCTAACACAGCCAATAAGAATCGAATTTCCTAGTTACTTGAAGGATAGAGATGATGAAATTTCAGATTTCATAATTTCAACTTCAGTAAGAAGTAAGTATCCAGCATACATCAATGGATTGCCATTTGCTGTTGCGGTAACCCACGTCAAAGCCAGGATATCATCGATGCTCATGAGGGAAATATACAGCCATACCCTCGCTAAAGTTTACCAAGATTTTAAAGATTTAAGACTTCTTCCACCTGAATGGGGTGAAAGACCTTGGTAAACTCAACAAATCTTGAGGAAAAGTTTGAAGAATGGTTTAACAATTCAGAAAAAGTTGGAAATGTTTACAACGTAAGAGGGAGCTACTACGGATTAGATAACATTCCCATAACCATAACCAAGGGCAAAGAGATACCCAATTGGTCATACGTATTCGTTAAGCACTGGAAAACTGGAAATCCCGTCGTATTTCAGATAATAAATGTCCACTTCGACCAGCCAGGAGTTGAGTATCAGGATGCTTCGATAAGCATGGGTTCTCCAATAAAAGATCCCAGCATGAGGAAGTACAAATGCAGAGGATTGCTTGTAGGTGAGATTGAAAAGGATGGAAAAATAGTTCCGCCAAGATATCCAATCGAGCCAGAAGCTGACGTTTACCTTTGTCCCAACGAAATGGTCGAATTTGTTACTCAACCGCTTGACGATTGGAGCATAAAGGTTGGGGAGATTCCTGAGCTTGGAATCCCAGTGAAAATTAGATTGGAGCCACTAGTTAGGCAAGGACTGCTAATCACTGGAACTCAGGGAACTGGGAAAACAACTGCTTTAATAACGCTTATAACAAGGGCTGCGCTGGCAGATCCTCCTTTAAGATTTTTAATTCTGGACTGGACTGGGGAATTTAAAAGCGTTGATGAACTAATAGAAAAGATAAAGAAAATGGTTGATAGGAAGGATTTTGAACCTCTATCGGAAATTCTTGGAGTTCAGGGGGATAAATTAAAAAGAAAAGAGTATTTAGCGCTTCTTAAGTCTTCCTCAGTTAAGATAATCGAGTGGTGGAGGATATACTGCGGATTCATAGGAGAGGAGTTAATCCAATACTTAAAAAGTATGCTTGACAGAGTTATCTCCTTCCAGCATAGGTTCTCGGATGCTGCAAGAAGATACACAAAGGAACTAGTTTATCATGCAGAAAAATTAACAGTTGACGAGCTTGAAGTTCTGGCTGACGAAAGAAGCGGAAGAAGGGATTCCAGTACCGTTTTAAGTGCAAAAGTCATAATAACTAGTATTCTATCAAGTTATATTCCAAGAAATAACGATGAATTTGACGCTTGGAGGGAAAACTCCTACTTAATCGATAATTTAAAGGATGACATAAGGATGAACAACGTTGTAATAATAGATTTCTCAGCTAGCCTTCCAGACTGGCTTAACATTGCAGATGATGTTGACATAAAATCGGACATTGCAACAATAATTGCGAGAAGGATTTGGGATATTGGAAGCAGGGATTCAAACTTCGGATGCGTAATAGTAATCGATGAAGCTCACAGAGTTTGCCCTGAGAAAGATTTCGGATACATGGATTTAATATGGCAAAGACTTGCAAGCGAGGGTGGAAGAAACAAGATTCCGCTGTGGATAGTAGCTAGAAGGCTTAGCTTGGTTAGCAAAAAAGTTACTACTGAGTTGCAGCAAAACTTCTTCTGCTTCAACGTTGAAGATGTTGACAGAGCTAGAGTTCAGGAAGATCTAGGGAAATCCTTTGCAGACATAGTTCCCTACGGCACTCTTCCACCTCTTCACTGCATAATTAAGTCCACAGGGTTCAGGATTCCAGGACAAGTAATATTCACAAAAATAGATGTTATTGGAAGGCCTGCTGGCGTCAAGCTTTCAAGGGATGTCTTTGAGGAGATGAAGAAGTGCAAAAAGGTTGAGATTGAGGTTGAAAGTGAGAGAACTGACGTAAAAGAGAAAAAGAGTAAAGCTGAGAGGAAAATTCCGACTCTAAACAGCTTCATTTAGCTTTCTGAATTGAATGCAAAAGGATATCTAGCAGTAAATTGGAATTGAGTTTGTGAAGATAAAGATCTTTAAAGCATCAAGGAAAGACAAGCCGAAGCAATTTCCAAGTGTTAGATTCTACGGAAATAAAACGAGTTATGCAAAGTTCATATCCAAGGTGATTGAAAAACTCCGTCCAGAAACTTTTTTAGAGGTTTTTGGAGGAACTGGAGTAGTTTCTTATTTGGTGTCAGATTTTTGCAAGGTAACATACGTTGATTTTCTTGAATTCTGCTGTACATGGATAAGATCGCTGATAAGCAAAGAAGTAAATGGTGTTTCGTGGAAAAAGTTAGAAAAATTGGCTGAAGTTTCGCCAGAAAGAGGATTAATTTCCAGGAACTTCAAAAACATGTATTTTGAGGATCACGAAAACGAATGGCTAGACGGATTCATGTCAAACGCCTGGAAAATGAAAAAAAGCGAAAGAGATATTGCGATAAGCAGTTTGATCCAGGCTTGCATAGCTAAAAGACCTTTCGGAGCTTTTCACAGAGCTAATTTATACTTCAGAAAAAGAAGGGTAAAGAGGAGCTTTAACAACTGGATAACTTGGAACAGGAATTTTAAAGAGCTGTATTTAAGATTCTTGAATGAAATTAAATCTGCGAGGAAACAGGGCAACGTTGAAGTGATAAGAGGGGATTGTTCTTCCATAAGCCTTGACGCCGATGTGATTTATGCTGATCCTCCCTTTGTTAGCAAGAGCTATTATGTTGATTACCTTAAGCTCTACCACTTTGTAGAAGGGCTATCTAGGTGGGATGAGTGGGAAGATTTGATAGACTACAGCACTAGCCTAAAGTGCTTGTCAAGAAAAATTTACCCAGAGTTCAAAAAAGCCAACGCTAAGGATATCCTGAATGAATTATTCAAAAACTGTAGCTGCAATGCTTTTCTGTTTTCGTGGGCTAGCGATGGATATCCTGAACCCCCATGGATTTTAAGCAAGCTTAAAAAAAGATGGAGCAGCGTAGCAGTGGTTGGTTTTGAAAAGCATGTTTATTTGCGGGGCAAGAAAATTGAACTCTTATTTATTGCGCACGAAAAGGCTGATAAATTGTTTAAATTCTAATCCTTTACTCCTTATAATTCTTGTAAGTGTTGTTTTAATGCTTTAAAAAGCGATTTTGCGGTTAAAAATTCTAACTATCTATCTTGCCATTATTTTTTAAACTGTTCTCAGTCTAGTTTCTCTCCAAGTTTAATCGAATTAAACTTACAATTGTTGGGTTGGAAATCTTTAAATAAGCGTTTAAATAAAAGCTTCAAATGTGAAAAGAGAAAAGTTCAAAGGATTTAGGGGGTTTCTGGGCTTTCTGGGTTTTCTGGGATTTAGAGCATTTAAAACTCACGATTACACATGGTTGCCTTGGTTTCTTTGGTTCGGCTGGTTCTACTATTTTAAATACTTCTTTAAGAAATAAATCAACTCCGAGATGTAGATTCTAAGAAATTTTTTAGCTAAATAAGAATTTTTTTCTTTGCAATAAAAAAATCAAACCAAGTCTTCAAGAAATACTATTTCGACATCAAACTCTTTCTTGTTCATTTCTTTAACTAGTTCTTGCTCTCTTCTTGAAAATAAAGCCTTACAACCAAGTTTTTTTGCCAAAGCTAGAATAAAGCAGTCGGCCAATGCTATGCTTCTCTCACATTTATACTTAGCTGCGAAATCTACAAGCTCACTTGTATCATAAACATTAATGTAACCGGAGTTCAAAAGTTTCTCAATTCTTTTGTAGCTTTCTTCCCATCCAAGCTTCCTGCATAAAACATATTTTACCTCAGCTATCGCTATTTCAGTAGTGTGAGCATCTATAATTTCATCGAGCAAAGCATTTCTAATTAAGACTCCTCCTTTTGACTGAAAAAGCAATTCTATGATTACACTAGCATCAATCGCTACTGTACCTGTTATACTTCTCTTCATCTATCTTCCTCTCCTCATACAGCTCTTTTAGTGCAGATTCCACATCTCCTGGGGTACATGCTTCAATTAACAGTCTTGGATTTTTCTTCCTTTTATACATAAGCAAGAATCTTATTGCTTCATCGAAATCCACTCTTCTTCCGAGTTTCATTTGCAACTCAGATGCAAATTTCAGCAACTCTCTCTTTACATCTTCGCTAACGGATATAGTTGGCATAAAATATGTAAAAATTGTAAAGTTTATAATTGTTACTACACCTAAATTAAGAAAATCAATTATAAATTTGATACAAAAATTGCTAAGATGTTTAAACTCCAAAAATTAAAAAAGTAGATGTTTTCAATTTAAAATGTGCAGCGTTGCATCGCATAGATAACATTAACTTAAGAGTTTCACTCTTTTCTTTCCTTAGTATTATATTTGATTTGCCAGTCCTGCTAAATAATTAAAAACGAATAATTAAAAATACTAACTCTTTATATACTTGCACCCCTTAAACTGTTGCGGAAATATACTTTCTATATTTCTCTCTTTCAAATTTCTAAAAATTTCTTCATGATAGTTTTCCAGTTTTTCCCAAACATCTTTTGAGTTCTCAAAGTTAAAATCAATTTTTATTCCAAAAAGCTCTACAGTTTCACCAAATGGTCTTCAATTGCATGGCTGCTTGCTGGAATTTCATCAAGACCATTAATGGCAACTATAAGATTAACACTTCTTCCTCCAAACTCGCACTCATAAACTATCAATCTTTCTTTCTTAATTTCATTTTTTACTCTAAAACCTTGCTGATTAACTTTTTACGAAGTTTTCCAAAAATAAAATCCAAATGCTGATTCTCCTGATCCATTATAATTAATTATTATAATTTATAATTTTACTAAAAATTGGATACACCGTTGGAAGGATATCCACAACACCAAACCTTGTTTTAGGAGATTTAATTATTCCTACGACCTTGTCTCCATTCGAATGATAACAAACCATGCTAAGCACTATGTCATCAGGAGTTCCGCTGGTAACAATGATTAATCCATCTAACTTTTCTACTTCTGTAACAACAATGTTTAACTTAAGTTTTCTTGAAATTCTCGCTATATTGATTGCTAATCCGCTCGTTGGATTTAGCAGATGAAGCTTCATAGTAACATTGGCTCTGTCACTCTAACATCTATCTCCGCTTCTAGATATTTCTCAATCTCCTCTAACATGAACTCTTTTACTTTAAGAACGCCATTGTCCAACGATATTAAGTGTATTTTTGCTTTCTCTTCGTTCATATCTGCTATAGTCCTTGCCGCTTCCAAGCTATGAGTTGAGACTACAACCTGCTCACCCTCATTTACAAAATGTCGCTAAGAAAGCCTCGCCTTTCAAGGCGGGGATGAATTAGGGG
>CAZCHG010000022.1:0-15964 GCA_964498465.1 uncultured archaeon
CTTCCCTGCCCTTTACAGTAGATCGGAAAGTGTGCTGGTGACTCGTAAATTCCTTGAATACTCCTAATGGCGAATATTTTATATATTATCAACACACTTTCCGATCCACTGTAAAGGGCAGGGAATTCCTAGCGGGGAGGTTTTGCACTCCCTCTAAATGAAGGATTGAGAGGCGTGCCAGCACCTCACCCGCCACCCCTAGTTTATCCTCTGCTTTGAAAAGCAAGACACTCTTAGCGACATTCTGTAGAAATAAAATTATCCGAAAACAACTGCTTTTAAGTAATTTCAGCTCCAACCACGGTTTGTGTTTTTATTACACCATCAATATTTCTAATCTCATCCACAACTTTGTTCAACTCCGATAAATTTTCTGTCTCTATTATTACAACAAAATCAAACTGCCCAAAAACATGGTAAACATCTTTAACGTGTTTGAATTTTTTAATTTCTTTGTAAACTTCCTTTTCCTTTCCAGGAATCACATTTACCATTGTCACTCCGACTACCATGCTTGACATTTAATGTAAATAATAACAAATAAGCTTTTTTTTAGTAACAACTCTAGCTAATAATTTCAAAATAATCCTGAAAATAAGCAACAAATTTTTAAAAGACTTTTTTTAAAAATATATAAAAGCCGAGGTGGCCTAGCTGGTTGGGGCGTCGGACTCATAATCCGAAGGTCCCGGGTTCGAATCCCGGCCTCGGCATTTTGTTGGATTTTCTGAATGCTTATGCAAAATTCTTAATTTTTATGGAACTGGGCTAGATGTTTTTTTCTGTTGGTAAACAGTAAATTAAGCTTTTGCAAAAACAATTGGTGTGCTAAATTTGACGCATCTTTTTTAATCAGTCTCTACGGTGTTAAGCTTTGCATAATTAAAGGTGGTAATTTTTCCCATTTACCCTTTGAACTTAACATTTTGAAAATTATTTTTAAATATCAAACCAGCTAAACTAAAAATGGTGATAACTAGAAATGGCTAAAAAATTAGTATTAGCCATAGATCGAGACGATGACCTTGGAAGAAAAGCAGGAATAAAATCGCCAGTAATAGGTAGAGATAAGAACTTAGATGCTGCAATAAAATTAGCATTATCTGATCCTGAAGATTCTGATGTAAATACTATTTTTGGTGCAATTAAAGTTTACGATGAACTAAAAAGGGAAGGAGAGGATGTAGAAATTGCAACTGTTTGTGGGGATGAGAAAGTAGGAGTTGTATCAGACTCAAAAATATCAGAACAACTAGATAAAATTGCAAAGAAAACTGGAGCAACAAGAGTAATAGTTGTAACTGATGGATCTGAGGATGAATTTGTTTTACCTTTAATTTCTTCAAGATTCAAAATAGATGCAGTTTCAAGAGTAGTAGTAAAACAAAGTAAAACCATTGAGAGCACGTATTTCATGATTAAAAAAATGCTAAGCGATCCAAAAATAGCAAGAATAACCCTTGTGCCAATAGGAATAGTACTTTTAGTTTATTCAATATTCTCTATAGCGAGATACCCCGAGTGGGGGTCAGGGGCAATAGCGTTAGCTTTGGGATTATATTTAATATTAAAGGCATACGGATTAGAAACATCTATTGAAAATTACTTTTTAGCTCTGAAAACTGCGCTAGTTGAAGGAAGAATATCCTTTATAACGTATGTATTATCGGTTATGCTTTTAGTTATCGGAATAGTTCAAGGTATAGGGTTTGCATCCTCTGTATATGAGTCATATCCTGCAGTAAGTCTTGTAGTAACAGTTTCAGCCTTTATATATTCTGCAATATGGTGGATAGTTGGGAGTGGTATCTCTACTGCAATGGGAAGAGCTTTGGATCTAATAATTGAAAAGAAAAGCTTTAGAAAATACATAACGATATCTGTACTTTTAATATCTGTTGGATTAATTTTCTGGGGAAGTTGCGCTTTTATTTTATCGGGATATGGTATTCTAAACATTCCAGCTGAAACGGCATTTCAATACCTGATTTTCTCCATATTTGGAGCAGCAATTTTGGCATTCATGGTAGTAGTCCCATCTTGAGTTTAATTTTGAAAGGAAAGTTTAGGAAAACAAATATGAAGATAGTACCTCTAGGTTTTGACTCGTTTGGAGTAAGAAGTATGTGTACATTTGTAGAAACCAAAGATGTTAAAATAATTATAGATCCAGGAGTATCTTTGGCTCCTATAAGATTTGGATTACCACCGCATCCGCTTGAGCTTGAAAGGGAAAACTTGGTTTGGGAAGTTATAAAAAAACATACGCTTGAGGCAGATATAGCGATAATAACCCACTATCACTATGACCATCATAATCCTGCCGAACCAGAAATCTTTAAGGATAAGATACTGTTAATTAAGCATCCCAGGGAGAATATAAATAGAAGCCAGATGAGAAGGAGTGCATATTTTTTAGACAGACTCTCTGATATTCCAGAGAAAATAGATTTTGCTGACGGTAAGGAATATGATTTTGGTAACACGTCAATATTGATTTCAGATGCGGTTTGTCATGGAACAAATTCAAGACTAGGTTATGTAATTGAAGTATGCATAGATGATGGTTCAAGCAGATTTCTATTTTCATCCGATGTTGAAGGACCATCTCTTGAAGAGCAAATTGAATTTATGCTTAAATGCGATGCCGATATTGTTTTTGTGGATGGACCTATGACATATATGCTTGGGTTTAGATATCCTGGTAAAGCTTTAAAAAAGAGCATTGACAACTTAAAAAAACTGATTGAAAAAACAGGTGTAGAAAAGCTAGTATTAGATCATCATTTAACTAGAGATGGGGATTGGAAAAGTAAACTGGATGAAGTAATTAAATGTGGTGAAGAACTGGGAGTTCATGTTCTTTCTGCAGCTAAATTTATGGGATTGGAAGAAGAGTTACTTGAAGCATCAAGAAAGGAACTATATAAGAACTTTCCAGTAAATAAATAAAATTTAAAAATTGTATAAATTTTTATAATTTGACTAGAAAGTAGAATAGCTCCAGTCAAGAGTAATTTTTAATGACATCATCACATCACTGTTTTTAAAATAAAAATAAAGGGGATTGTTGCAATGTTTAGAAGATTCATAAAAGACGTGAAAAAAACACTAAAGAAATATGATCCAGACGGAAAATACATTAGAGAAAGTGAGCACGCCGATTTAGCTAGCACAATTGCTTTTAAAATAGCTAAGGAGGAAAAGAGAAATGCTGAAGAGATTGCAGAGGAAATAGTATGCAATTTATCTATAAAAAGTGATTATATAGGATCTGTTGAATCAATTAACGGGTATATCAATTTTTTTGTTAGCTCTGAGTTTTTAGAAGATACTGTAAATTTAATTTTAGATACAGATGAAAATTACGGTTCCTTGGGGCTTAAAGGAGAAATATTGATCGAACACACTTCTGCAAATCCTGATGGACCTTTACATGTTGGACATATAAGAAATGCAATTATAGGAGATGTGTTGGCCAGAATTTTTAGAAAAGCTGGTTTTAAAGTAGTAACACATTATTATGTCAACGATATGGGCAGACAAATTGCCACAGCACTTCTAGGAGTAAAAAAATTTGGAATAAACAAATCTAAGAAAGGTGATCATGCTATAGCGGAAGCCTATGTTAAGATTAATGAAGAAATTGAAAGCAATCCACAAATTGAGAAGGAAATAGAAGATCTAATGATTAAATACGAAAAAATGGACGAAAATACAGCATCGGAGTTTAGAAATTTAGTTAATTTAGCGCTTAGTGGAATAAAGCAAACCTTGAAGGAGTTGAAAATTGAACACGATGAATTTATCTGGGAATCAGATTTCATAAAAAATGGCTATGTGGATAAAGTATTCAAATTGCTTGAAGAGAGAGGATTAATTGAAAAAAAAGATGCATGGTACATTCCAGCAGAGAAAATAAACCTAGACAGAGATATTATTTTAAGAAGGAAAAATGGAACTACGCTGTATTTGACTAGAGATTTGGCATATCATTTATGGAAAAATGAACACTACAAGAGATTCATAAATGTGTTCGGAGCTGACCATAAGCTTGAAGGAAAGGAATTATGTAAAATATTGGATACACTTGGATTAAGAAAGCCAGAAATTGTGTTTTTCGAATTTGTAACTTTACCAGAGGGGTCTATGAGCACTAGAAAGGGAATATACATCTCGGCAGACAATGTAATTAAAGAGATGTACAAGGAAGCTTACAACTTATTAAAAGACAGAGACATCAGTGAAAATGAAAAGAAAAAAATTGCCAAGGAAGTAGCTATAAGTTGTTTAAGATACGATTTTATTAAAGTCTCCCCCGAAAAACCCATGACCTTTAATTTAACTCAAGCGCTGGATTTTGAAAAGCAAACTGCTAGTTACATACAGTACTCCTATGCAAGAGCCTGTAGCATACTCAGAAAGGCTGTTGAAATGGGTATGCCAGAGTTAGAGTTTAATGGGGAATTATGCACGAAAAAGGAAAGAAAGTTAGTTGTGGAATTATCTAAATTTTCATATTTAATTGAAAAAGTCGTGAATGACTTAAAACCAAACATTTTTGCTGAGTATCTCATAAATGTTGCAGCGTTATTTAATGATTTTTACAGAGATCACCCAGTGTTAAAAGCATCAAGTGAATATAGAATGCATAGATTGGCAATAGTGGACTCTACTAGAATAGTACTTAGAAATGGTATGGAACTTTTAGGCATAACTCCACTAGAGAAAATGTAATAAGAAAATTGAATTTCTCGTACAAATATTGATTAAGGTATCTTTTGATCAGGAAAAAAGTTTAAAATGTTGAAATTTCACTTATTTATAAACTTTTCGTGTATTTTCGCGATGTTTCCGCAAAAGATTAATTGAGAATTCCTAAAAATAGAAATAAAACTAAAAATCATCGTTGAAATTTTGGTGGTATAAATGGCAAGAAAAAAAGCAGAAGTTAGTGTGGAAGAAAGAATATACGATTTGGAAGATTTACCTAGTGTGGGACCGGCAATAGCTGAAAGACTCAGAGAAGCAGGATTCAGCACGATCGAATCTATAGCGGTAGCATCTCCAGCGGAAATTTCTGCGGCTGCAGAAATTGGTGAGGCTACTGCAGCTAAGATTATATCAGCGGCTAGAAAATTGGCTGAAATTGGAGGATTTGAGACAGGTGAAGTAATTTTAGAAAGGAGAAAGAAAGTAGGCAAAATAACAACAGGTAGTAAAGAATTAGACAGACTTTTGGGTGGGGGAGTAGAAACCCAAGCTATTACGGAATTTTTCGGTGAATTTGCTAGTGGTAAAACTCAAATATGTCACCAATTGGCAGTTAATGTCCAGCTTCCAAGAGACATGGGCGGATTGGAGGGAAGTGTGATAGTAATTGATACAGAAAACACATTCAGACCGGAGAGAATAGTACAAATGGCAGAAGCTAAAGGTTTAGATCCAAAGGAGATCTTAAAAAACATATACATTGCACAAGCCTACAATTCAAATCATCAAATGCTTTTAGTTGATCAAGCAAAAGAATTAGCAAATAAAATAAAGAAAGAAGGAAAAGCGCCAGTTAGATTATTAATAGTGGACTCATTAACTTCTCATTTCAGAGCTGAGTATGTTGGTAGAGGAACCTTGGCAGATAGACAGCAGAAGCTGAATAGACATTTACATGACTTAATGAGATTTGGTGAGTTATTTAATGCAGCCATAGTTGTGACAAATCAAGTACAGGCTAGACCAGATGCCTTTTTTGGAGATCCAACCAAGCCTGTAGGAGGACATATAGTAGCTCATACGGCCACATTTAGAGTATACTTAAGAAAGAGCAAAGGTGACTTAAGAGTAGCAAGATTAATTGATGCACCACATTTGCCTGAAAGCGAAGCTGTATTTAGAATAACAGAAAGAGGGATAGAAGATAAGTAAAACCATTCCGTTTTTAAAATAAAACATCTTTCTCGTTCTGACTATTCATTAGAGTTTTGAAGCTTAGAAATCTTTAGCTTTTAATTTTATGTTTCTCCTAGAGTATAGGATGTTAATAGTATGTTTATTTCCATGCAAAACATTTTTTAAAGGTTTCTGCACGCTGAAAAGCATCTAAAACAGTTTTCAAATCTTCTCTTCTTTTATTAAAAAAATTTAATAATTCTACAATATTAATTAATTGTAAAAAATTCTCAGCGATCTCTAAAGTTACTTAAAAGTTTAATTTGAAGATATCTCTTAAAACTCTTTTGAAAAGTGCTTATGATAACTAAATGTCTACATCAAAATGATTTTGTAAAATTTTAAATTTTACTTCTCTTCCTTTAAAATTCTCTTTATTTCTGGCTCTATGATGTTTCCAGCTATTCTGCACGCATTAGGTCTCTCCTTACCACTAGCAATAGCTAATGCTAGATCATAACAGCTATTATATCCACAAGCTCCGCAATTCCTTTTTGGTAGCAATGAATAAATTTTTCTAGTAAGTTCTAGTGTTTTTTCATCTACTTTCTCTGTTTCATAGATACTCTTTGTTTGTTCGAGACTTGATAACACTGCATTTGAATTATAAACTGGGATATAAGGTCCCATTGGAAATTGTGGCGCGCATGGAATTTGTGCAAAGCTCCAGGGAAATATTCTCCATCTGTATCTCCAATAGAAGCTTCTTCTTCTAAACCTTTTTCTATTTTTAAATCCTTTATTCCAACCAAACATCATGTTGAGATTAAATTTTTATTAACTTATATGAATTTTTCGGTAAGCCTAAAAAAATACATCTTCTATGTCTTCACCCCCATAAAATAATTCTTGAATACAATCGTAAATGTCATTTAATCCATAACCTGTTAGCGATGATACTGGTATTAGGGGTCTGAAAAATCCCAAATCTCTCATTAAATGGAATAGTTCATTGCTTAAACTTTTTACAGGCATAGAATCATACAGTTCATCTGGATTCTTTGACCAGTTAACAATCATTTTTAGTTCATCATCAGTTAAAACGTCAGCTTTGGCCAGAACTTGAATTTGAGGTATATTTAGCTTAAAAACAGCTGATGTTGCCAAAAATAAAAGAGACAAATACCCATATGGAGTTTTGGATATTACAGGATCGAATAAGTATACCATAACACTTCTATTTTTTCCTAAAGAGTTAACTATAATCTCTCCACTTTGTCTTAGGGTAAAAAGTTCCATTTGACCTGGAGTATCAATTAACACATAAGAAGGCTCATAGTATTCTATTTCATCTTTTATTTTATCAGTTTCAGAGCTAATAAGGTCTGCACTGATTATTTGAGCACTATTTGGACCAACCTTGTATTGTTCCATTACCTTTTCAAGAGTTATCCACTCCCTTATATCAATATCTGGCGTATATGGAAGAGTTTCAACGCCTGGGTCTAAATTAACAGTGATATTATCCACTCCCTTAAAATCAAACCAGTCGCTCAAGGCTTTAGTTAAATAAGTTTTTCCTGAACCTGCGGTACCAACCATGTAAATAAAAATAGTCCTCTTCATCGTCGGAAAAAACTCTTAGCGTGAATAGAATTATTAAATTTTAACTACTTAAATATCTCTACTCAAGTTTTTCAACTTCCTTTCTAAGCATTTTCTGTCTCTCTTTTGCAGTATATCCAGTTAACTCTTCTAGAAATTTGTTATAGGTTCTGATAGTTTTAACTGCTAAGTCATCGGATACATTTTTTTTAGTTTTAGTGGAAACTAGTAATCTTTTCTTTTTTTCTTCCAATTTTATTTTTAATTCTTCCACAGCACCAAAGCTTACGATGTAAAAATCATTGTATTTTCTAAATTCGCCAAAATGTTTTTTTAAAAGACTTTCAAGTCTTTCTTGAGTGGCGGGATAACCTCTTTTGAATTTGTACTCCCTCATGTTGAGAACCCTTTATCTACCAAGCAACATTGCTCTAAATCTTTCAGCGGCTCTTATTATATAACCAATCATGTCGCCAATTTTTGTTGAAATTTGAGTTAAGAGCAAAACATCTAATAGATTCAAATTATCTGAATTAAAGAGTCTTTTATTTAGTGTGACTTGAATAGATTTACACTCTTTTTCGAGTTCTCTGATTTCTGGTACATACGATACAGTCTTCTCTATTTGTTTTTTATTAAATGATGAATAAACAACATCCTGAATGTACCCCATCATTTCTTCATAGTTATTGACTGCTTCCATGACTTTTGAGAGAAGTACTTCGAAGCAACACCAAATTTCTTCATCATCTATACTAATTTCTCTATAAGTTAACATTGAACCAATCATATTGCAGTTATTTAGGATTTCATCCTGAGTGATTACAAATTCAAGTAAATCATGCCTATCTACGGGCAAGATTAGTGATTTAGTAACATTTGTTCTAATTTCTTGCTTAATCAAATCACCATTATCCTCAAGTTCATCAATCATTTCTTTTAATCTTTCAACTTCCTTGTAGTCGTGTCTTTTATAAGCCTCAAATTGCTTAAGAAGTAAACCTACTGCTTTTCCGCAAAGTTCAGCATGATTTTTGAGAGCCTTGAATGGTGAATATCCAAAAACATCTATTACGCTTCTAATAAATCTCATACCCAAAATCACTCACCTTTATAAGCTGATTGAGAAGAAATTTAAAAAATCTGAAACAATTAATCCTTACATCATATTTATAAGCTTTTTCTGTAAAAAAATTTATCTTTAATTTAAGCGAACGTTAAAAATTTAAAATACTCAAGGGATTAATGCAGATAATCTAAAAATTCATTCTTATAGTTTATAGGATCGCCCCTTGAATAATATAAGTGTGGATTTTATTTATCTTTGTGAAAAATTGCAATTATTTGATTTTTAGCTTAAAAATTTTAAAAATTAAGTGAACGGGATTGCAAAGTATAGAAACTGATATATTGCAATTGCTAGACCCACGACAACTGGAACAGTTAATAGCCATGATGCAATAATTCTACTAACCACCTTTAGATCCACGCTGGCAAGTCCTCCAGTTAATCCAACCCCAATCACGCTGCCAACTATTGTGTGGGTTGTAGAAATTGGCATACCTAAATATGAGGCGCTTAATACTGTAGTTGCTGTGCTAAACTGTGCAACAAAACCTCTACTATGTGTTAGACCAGTTATTCTTTCACCTATGGTCTCTATAACTTTGTAACCCCATGTAGCAATACCTATTACTATACCAATTCCACCAATGACTAAAATCCACACTGGAACTTCTTTACCCATGTAGCCCAAGCATGCTGCTATAGGACCTGTTGCGTTGGCAACATCATTGCTACCGTGTGCAAAAGCTACATAGCATGCAGTTAGGACTTGCAGATGCTTAAAAATACTCTCAATTTTTTCAACATTAAATCTCTCCAGTAGAAAAACTTTCACAAACGTGAACAGGATGAAAGCTAGAACCCCTCCAGCTATTGGAGAAATAATCCAGCTTAAAACTATTTTTACCATGGTACTCCATTTTATTTGAGTTAATGATATATAACCTTGAGAAGCGGCAGCCAATCCAAAACCGAGAACAGCACCCACTATGGAGTGTGTTGTGGACACTGGAAGTTTTAGGTATGTAGCTATAGTAATCCATAAACCTGCAGCTATTAGAGAAGCTAAAGCACCTATGGTAATTAAGTGCTGGTCTAAAAGTTCTATTGGCACTATGCCCTTAGCAATTGTGTGAGTGACTCTTTGTCCAAAAAGAACAGCCCCTATGAACTCAAGAAGTCCTGCAATTATAACTATTTGTCTTAACGTTAAAGCTCTACTTCCGTAAGAAGTAGCCATGGCATTAGCAACATCGTTTGCACCAATGTTCCAAGCCATGTAAAGGCCTGCGGCAATGACTAGTATGAGAAAAACGAACTCCACGTAAATTTACTATTTCTTGCTGTTTTAATTTTTTTCTCTACATATTTTATGTGAATTTATTATAAATTAAATGTTATTTAAAAATTTTTTAATAATATCAGTTAAAAAATTAGCAGGCCTCTAAAATTTTAAATTAATTTTAAAAATTTAAAATTATTATTAAATTATTATTTTTCTGTGAGTAATCTTAATATCTATTACTAAAAGAAACAGGAGAAAAAAGAAAGGTGATGAAGTATTAACTTTCACTGAAGAAAATTTTAAATTTCTAGGAATAACCCTCCTTTTAATGTCTAAATATCTTATAAAGCCAGGAATAGAAGTTCACAGAGAATTTAAAACAAAAGACATAATTAAAAGGATTGGAGTAATTACAGCAAGAAGGGTAAAACTAGTGAAATATCCTATTGACACTCCAGTTACAATTTTTAACCCATCGATGCTTATAGAAAATGATGAAATAACTATTTATGGAAGAATAGTTCTTGGATATTTTACATATGCTAGTGCAGTAGCGGAATTTAAATTTCCAGTGGAATATCTCTATACAAAAGACTTATCATTGATGGAGTACAACGCAGAGATAACAGTTCTTCCAGATAATAAATATGATCTTTGGGGTGTAGAAGATCCAAGAGTTTACAAAATAGATGAGCAAAAGTTTATGACATATTGTGGCAGAACTGTAAATTACTTCAATCCAGCAATAAGGATAGAAAGAACGTTACCGATAACTGCTGTATACAAAGATGGGATCTGGAGGAAAATATGCGTTTTTAAAGTACCAGAGAAATACAGACATAGCATAATTAGCGATAAAGATGCTTTTCTAGTAAAAATAAAAAACAATATTAAACTATTTCATAGACTACACATGACTGATGAGAATTTTTACTTAGTTACTAGTAATTTATCGGAAAATCCTTTAAATTTAAAAGGGTTTAAGGAGATTCATGTTAAGGATACAGAGCTGGCATTAAATAATGCAAAATTTGAAGAGAAAATTGGATGGGGTACACCTCCTGTAAAAGTTGACAAAGAATACGTATTATTGCTACATGGTGTGGAAAAAGAAACAAAATGTTACAGAGTTTTTGCCGTACTAATAAACGATGAAGCAAAGATCACAGCTGTGACACCTTACTACATAATGGAACCAAGAGAAAATTATGAAATTTATGGGGATAGACCTTTTACAGTTTTTCCATGTGGCGCGCAAATTCTTGACGATGAGCTAATAATAACATATGGTGCTGCAGACTCTGCTATAGGTATAGGTAAAATTAGTATAGACGAACTTATGGCAATTTTGGACTCAGGTAGAATTACTTAAATTCTTTAAATATTTTTATAAATTTTTTAGCAATCTTATCGCATCTGTTTCTTTCTACGTAACTTTTAGCTAATCGCTTTAATTCATTTCTATATCTTCTATCTTCTATAAGCCTAATTAGTTTCTCTTCAAGGTCTTCAAGGTTTTTATAGGTTACTAACGGTTTTCTTCTCTTTGGAACTTCAAAATGTCGGGTCTCTGGAGCAACTATTGGTACAAGCGATCCTAGACATTGAAAGAGCGTTGACGATACTACAACTCCATTAGTTTGACCTTTAGGTAAAAGATGTATATCTGAACTATGAAGTAATGAATAAATTTCATCAATTGAAGCTAATCTTCTCATTTCTTGATTTAACCATGGTCTTTCGACTGGCAATAAACCATTAGTTCTGACAACCTTGTAAACAAAGTCATATTTTTCCGAAAGATTATCTAGAACCTCTATGTATCCTTGGTACTCAATTATTGGCTGTCTTCCAAAGCTGAAAAATGTTAGTACATCCTCAGCAAATTTTCTTTTACCTTTCTTTACTGGATAACATGGATATGGTATTATTTTACAAATGTCTTTGCATTCAGGGACAACTTCAGCAATATATCTTTCATCAAAAACAACTATAGCATCGAAAATTTTTGGATTGGAATACTTTATCTGTTCTTTGAAACTTTCATGTATAACAGCTATGACTGGGATTTTTCTTTTTTCCTTTAGCAATCTAACTAACTTCTCAACGTGATTATATGGTATACTTGCATATGATTCAACTATAAGAAAATCTAAATCTTCGAATAGAATTTTATCAACATCAATCCAACCATTATTTTTTAATGTTGGATCAATTTCAGAATAACATCTTGTTACGAAATCTTCATCTTTGTTTCTTATTACTTTATGATGCCACCATTTTGATGCACTTTCAATGGTTGGAGCGAACACTTTTAAATTATGTCCCATTTTTATAAATTCAAAGCCTATAAGTTCTGCATGCAAAGAAATACCACATGTCGCATTCCATCTTGAAAGCAAACCTATTTTCACAAATTGTAATTTTTATCTCTAAAGAAATTAAACCTAACTCAAGAAAGAAACTCTCAATGTTTTTATATGATAATTAAATAAAAAATAAAATTAAATATTTTCAAACATTTTTGAATAGAACTCTAATGCCTCTTTGATGTATTTTTCATTTAGCTTTCCGTGAGGAGTTTCAGTTTCAAATATTCTTTTTGGCAATCTTACTTTTGCTAAATCAAAACCCATTTTTCTTTTAAGTTTTAGTTTCTCTACATATATTTTTCTACCTAAGTTTTCAAGCTCTTCAGGAGATATCTCTATATCCAGAGACCTTAAAGCTCTACTTGTAATTTCTGGATTGTATATTTTTCTAGCAAAAAAGCATACGACCAAGCTGGATAATACTTGTCTCCATTCTTCTTCTTTTACTAATTTCCTTACCACTTCTTCTGGTTTTGGATATTCCTTTATTTTTTGATCAAGTGAATATCCAGCATTATCTAAGTGGCTATGTCTTAGTCCAATTGTGTAACCTATGTAAGCAGCGTGGCCAGTATGGTATCCAGGCATCTCATTTCCACCAAAAGCCAAAGCAAAATTCTCTCCTCCATATTTTCTTGCTGCAACTTCAACGCCTTGTGCTAATGTTTTATAAAAATCGTTTGGCTGGTAAACTAAGTAATCTATGGCCTTAGAATAGGATTTATAGTCCCCAAATTCTAAATCCACTAAAGTCTCATTCTTGGTTATCACACCTCTCTTTAAAGCCTCTGTAGCCCAAGCAAGGCAAACTCCAGTACTTATGGCATCTAAAGTGTAGCTCTCTACCTTGTATATTAGCTTGAGGACATCTTCCTTGTTTTTAATTCCAAGCATGGATCCCAAGGAGTATATAAGCTCGTAATCGTATGAAATCATGATTGTCTTGTAGAAATACGGTTCCTCTTCATATGGGAGTCTTAAGATGGCTATGTGAATACAGGCTACGGGACAATGACTGCATGCAATCCTTCTACCAATTATTTCCGCAAAACTTTCACCACTTATAGTATCGGCAAACTCAAACTTTGACGAAGTTAAATTCCTGGTGGGTAATGCAGAAATCTTGTTCAGAGGAAGAATATTGACGGCAGTCCCAATTAAGTGATACTTTTTCATGGCATCAGATTCTACAGCCATTTTGAAGATTTCATTATATATATCCATGTAATCTTTGCGTTTAGTAATGTGTCTGCTACCTCTTCCTATTACTACTAGTGCTTTTAGGTTTTTAGAACCAAAGACCGCTCCCAATCCCAATCTACCGAAATGTCTGTATGTTTCTGTTGTAACACATGCATACCTAACCAAATTTTCGCCACCTTTTCCAATTCGCATAACTGTTCTCATTCCTCTTCCTGGTTCTCTTTCGGCTATTATTCTTCCAACTATTAAAGAATCTTCTATTCCCCAGATTACTCTTCCATCTCTGAAATGCACTTTTCCATTTTCAACTACAATGTAGATAGGTTTCTCACTTTTTCCTTTTATAACAATGGCTCCGTACCCCGCATTTGCTATGCTAACAGCAGTCCTTCCACCAGCATGACTTTCACCAAGATTTCCAGTTAATGGGCTTTTAAATAAAGCTACAGTTTTTGATGCCATTGGAAATGCTGAAGTTAGTGGACCTACAGCGAATACAATCACATTATCTTCACTTAAGGGATCAACATCTGGATCCATGTTTTCTTTTAAAAGTTGTACACCAACACCAACTCCTCCTAGCCACTCTTCAAATAAGTCTCTTCTAGACTCAATGTTAAATTTGTATTTTGATAGATCTATTTCTAAAACTTTATCTAAAATTAATCCACTCATTTTAGGTAACCTCTTTTACTTCTTCAAAACCTAAAACTCCATGGGGACAGAAATTTACACAGTATCCACAATGAACGCATACAGAGATTCTGCCATCACTTCTTCTAAATATTGCACCAATTGTACAAGCATTAATGCAGTTACCACAACCTATACATTTGTTCTCATCGTATATTACACCTCCTCCCTCTCTAGGCTTTAGTGCGCCAGTTGGACAAACTTGAGCGCATGGAGGTTCACGACAAGCCCTGCAAAATATTATGGTTGCTCCTCTCTCGAAACCACTTAAGCTAACCGCTAAAATTCCAGAAGAGTCTATACCAGCCTCACCCTTTCTTCTTGAGCATGCATACATGCATAATCCGCAACCCACACACTTCTCAATATCTTTAATTACAAGTTTTTTGGTCATCTTTATCCCTCAAAAAATTTCACTGTTAGAGAAAATCTTTGCAAAAGAAGTTTTTAATAGTTTTTTTATTTTCAATAATTAACTGGATAAAAATTTAAGTTCGAATAAAATTTGTTACTACTTTTGCTTTACTGTTAGGGTGTTCTGCTCTTTCAGTTTTAATTTTTAAAGTGGTTTAATCAAAGCTACTAAAGCATAGTCACTTTCCATGATAAACTTTCTTGTTAATGCAGGAACTAAACATGAGTATCCTTTATGTAGTTCAGCTAGCTCATTATCACTTTTTAATAGAAGATAACCGTCTATCAAAAACAAGATATTAAATGTATCTATTGAAAACTCTTTAGAACCAGAAATGTTTAAAACCTCTATTGAGAAATTTTCCATTGAAACTTTCCCCTTTTCACCTTTAACCTCTTTTTCGCTAGTTTTCTTGAAAAATATTGCTTTTTTCGCCTTTTCAATTTCGACTCTTCTTCCGTAGAAATCATATATTTTATATGTTACATTGGAATTATTTGAAACCTCTAATATCTGAGATCTTTCGGCATAATGTACTATACCAGGAGGAATTTTGAACGTATCAAGAAAATTCGCATCAAATTTGTTTAACTTGTTTATTATATTGCCATTTTCATCAATTTCGCTAGGCAATACGAGGTCCTTAAAACCAATGTAAACTTTACCAGTCCCTAATATTAACCATGCCTCGCTTTTTCCACGATCTTTTTCATTGAAAAGTTTTGCAACTTCATCAGAAGGATGTACTTGTACGCTTATTCTATCGCTTATATCAAGAATTTTGACAAGAATTGGAAATTTATTATATTTACTTGCTAATTTACCTAAAATTTCAACTTTGGCCTGATTTATAAGATCTATTAAGCTTACAGGTTTATTTTTTATCAAAACTTTTGACGGATTTGATGGATGAGCTGAAAATTCCCACGATTCACCAATTTGTGTACCTTTAAATCCCTTTATTCTTGGGATCCAGTCTCCGCCCCAAGGTTTCTCAATTAAGTTTTCTTTTGCTTGAAAAATAAATTTAGGAAGTATCATCTTACTCAATCTTATTCTTAGTTCTGGTTAAAGTTAAATCTTTTTATAAAATCGTTGCTTGCAAAACCTCGCTTTTCATAGTAGATGACAAAGCTCAGGTTTTTGGTAACTAGGTATTTAAAACACCTTTATAAGGTTTGTAAACTTGTTTGCCAACTTTGTCATCCACTCTTTAGGGCGGGGAGAAAGTCAGATGTAAGGGTTGTAGTGTTAAAAACTTCGCTGTATTTAGCAAACTACTTTTTTGAAAAATCTTTCAAGCTTTGCAAAAATTACAAGAAAAGTGAAAAGAAAGAATTACAGAATATAATATAAAAACATTAAAGTCATTGCATGCATTTATGGGCCCGGAGGGATTTGAACCCCCGACCGGCCGGTTATGAGCCGGCCGCTCTA
>CAZCHG010000023.1:0-15787 GCA_964498465.1 uncultured archaeon
TTAGCCCGTAACTAAAGCGTCGAAACCTCATGAGAGGGGATGTGACGATTGCTAAGGATGTGGGGTTTTCCTTTTCCGAAAGGGAAAAGGGGTACCCTGAAATGGGGACGAGACCGATGATTTGCTCCCTATGAATCCTGAGGGAGTTAAGGTTGATGAGTTCCAAGGCGACATGTGTCTATAAAGACTGCGTCCGCTGAACCCGTTTAGTTACAAGCTTTTCCCGCAAAAATTGCTTAAAGCTCCTGCATTTCCCAACTGCTTAACCTAACTTAAAGTTTAAATTAATCTTTAACATCGCGAGTTAAAGTTTCATTTTTTCGTTCTATCCTTACTTGAAGTGTAAAGATTTACGCAGTACATTATATAAACCTCAATAAGTAAAGTAATATTATGCCGAAGATTAAGGTTACAGAATTACCCACTGGTGCCGTGAAGTCTAGCATAATTATGGAGAGAGATTTCAGGACATTAGTAGTGATGCTGTGTGACCTGTTAGGAGTAGACATGAAAACTTTATTTAAAATGGCTGTTGAATCGATGTTTGAAGATCTATGGGAATATGCAAAAAAAGAGGGCCTAGATGATGTCCTGGATAGACTTAAAGAGATTAAAAAAGCTGTGGAGATGGCTAAAAGGGGTGAGGAAGTAGAGAAAACTAAAGTTATAGTTAACATAAATGACTTTATGAACTGGAAAAGAAAGAGATCCCGATAGTCCTTTAGTTAGTAATTAATATTAAAAAACTTTTAATTTATTAAATTAATATAATTATTTAAATTTTAATTTTAATTTTTTTCTTAATGAAGGGGTCGCACTAGGATTATTCATGAAGTAATAAAGTTTGTGTCTCCTGATAGTAATCCCCATAGGTTAATAATAATAAGATTTATATAATCTTTCGTTTAGAAATTGCAAACTTAAAAATAAAAATACATAGAGAGTAAAAAATAAATGCAAAAGTTTCGTTCTTGAAAAACACAGCTATCATTTTAAAATCAAATACTTCCAGGCAGGAAAAGTAGTAGATATATAAAATCACATCAAAATCGATCGTTAACTTTATTCAACATTTTTAAGTACATATAATTCTCATAACTTAGAACACGTAACTCCTACATGGGTGTAGAAAATGAGTAAAATTAGAAAATTGCAGCGCAGAAAAAGTAATCCAAGACTTAGAGCTCTGATCGATGTCCTGCTAGAAGCTAGTGCGAAAAACAAAGCAAAAATATGGAAAGATGTAGCTGAAAGATTAGCTAAATCTAGCAATATGAGAGCTGAAGTTAATGTAGATAAGATAGACAAATTTGTTAAAAATGGTGAAATTGCTCTGGTGCCAGGCAAAGTTTTAGGCAGGGGAGAGATTTCCAAAAGCGTTACTGTAGCAGCATTAAACTTTTCAAAAAGTGCAAAAGAAAAGATTGAGAGAATTGGTGGAAAATGTATCTCCATTGAGGAATTAATTAAAATAAACCCTAAAGGTTCAAATGTAAGAATTTTAGTTTAGCGAGGTTTAGTAAATGACAGTTAATATAAAAAGAGTTTTAAAAAAATTAGGAGATGATTTTAAAATAATCAATGCAGAAGGACATGTTTTAGGTAGACTATCCAGTATTATTGCAAAGAGGTTGCTTAACGGTGAAAAAATAGTAGTTGTTAACGCTGAAAAAGCAATAATTACTGGAGATAAATACATGGTTTTTGAAAGATATAAAAGAAAATATGACAGAGGTAGTAAAGAAAAGGGTCCTTACTTCCCAAGACATCCCGAAAAAATATTTAAAAGAACTGTAAGAGGCATGCTTCCGTGGAAGAGCAGAAGAGGAAGAGATGCTTTCAGAAGATTAAGAGTATTTATAGGTGTTCCAGAGGAGCTTAAAGATAAAAACTTCGAAGTTGTTGAAGATGCTTTGTTTGAAAGAGTTTGTAAGACCGATAAGTTTGTTACTCTTAAGGAAGTTAGTGAATATTTGGGATATAAATTTAGGTGAGCAAGTATGAGGGTTATAGTAACTAGTGGAAAAAGAAAAACTGCAATAGCGAAAGCTACGATAAGAGAAGGGAAAGGTAGAGTTAGAATTAATAAAATACCTCTAGAAATTCTACAACCAGAAATGGCCAGAATGGTTATAATGGAACCCCTCATCATGGCTAAAGATTTAGCTAACAAGGTAGACATAGATGTTACTGTTAAAGGCGGCGGATTTATGGGTCAAGCTGAAGCTGCTAGAACTGCAATTGCTAGAGCTTTAGTAGAGTGGAGTGGAAGTGAAGAATTAAAAAGAGTTTACTTGGATTACGACAGAACTTTGCTTGTAAACGATCCAAGAAGAAAAGAGCCCAAGAAACAAGGAGGTAGGGGCGCCAGAAAAAGAAGACAAACTTCATATAGGTGATGTTAGAAAATGTTCCCGATTAGATGTTTTTCATGCGGAGCAGTAATTGCTCAATATTGGGAAGAGTACTTAAAAAAACTAAAAGAGGGTAAAAACCCAAAAGAGGCGCTGGATGAACTTGGTATAGAAAGATATTGCTGCAGAAGAATGTTTTTAACATATAAGTCGGTTATAAAGGAGTTTGCTAAATACAGAGTTTTTAAGGGGCCGTAGGGTAGCCTGGATTATCCTGCGGCGTTCGGGGCGCCGTGACCCGAGTTCAAATCTCGGCGGCCCCATTTTTTTAAATGGGGTGATCTTAAACGGTTACTGAGCCAGAACATAAAAAAACTTTTCCGTTTACGTATACAAGATTTGAAAAAGCTAGAATTATAGGTGCAAGAGCTCTTCAAATTGCTATGGGCGCTCCAGTTTTAATAGATACAGATAAAACCGATCCATTGGAAATAGCAAAAGAGGAATTCGAGAAAGGTGTGATTCCAATAACAGTTAAAAGAAAAAAAGAATCATTCGTTTGGCTTGAGAGGTATGATTTATTTTAAAGTTTGAGTTCAGAATAGGAGATGTTTTTTGCATGTTCATTGAAGATGTAAAATATAGAATTGTTTTCGATAGTAGAGGAAATGAAACCATAGAATGTGAAGTTTCATCTGGGGATTTTGTAGGCAGAGCAATAGCTCCAAGCGGTGCATCAAAAGGAACTTACGAGGCAGTTTATGTAGATCCGTACAAGTTTAAAGAAATTGAAGAATTAGTTTCAAAAGTTCTTATTGGACTAGATATTTTTAATCAGGAGGAAATTGATAAAACTTTAAGAGATTTAGATGGAACTGATAATTTTTCAAAAATAGGTGCCAACTTTGCAATAGCAACAAGTTTAGCTTGCTCAAAACTAGCTGCTGCTTTGTTGGGTATTCCACTTTACCAGTATCTTGGTGGAATCTTAGCTAACGAGTTACCTTATCCTTTAGGTAACGTAATTGGCGGTGGAGCTCATGCATTTGAGTCCACCAGTATACAAGAGTTTCTTGTGATTCCAGTTGGAGCTAAAAGCTTCTTTGAAGCGCAGCTAGCAAACGCTAGGGTACATAAAGAAGTTGGAAAGATATTCAAGTCTAGAAAAATTTTTGCTGCTAAAGGCGATGAGGGAGCTTGGGCAGCAAAAATAACTGATGATGAGGCCTTTGACATATTAACCACTGCCATAGAGAGAGTTGAAGACGAATTAGGAATTAAAATTAGAATTGGATTAGATGTCGCAGCAAATGAACTATGGAATGGAGAATATTACGTTTATTCTGATAAAAAGCTTACAAGAGAGGAGCAAATCTCGTACATAACAGAACTTGTTGATGAGTATAATTTATTGTATGTAGAGGATCCTTTACATGAGGACGATTTTGAAGGTTTTTCAGAAATAACAAAAAGTGTTAGATGCTTTGTATGCGGAGATGATCTTTTTGTAACAAACCCTATCAGAATTAAGAAGGGAATTGAGTTAAATTCCGCAAATACTGTGTTGATAAAACCAAATCAAATTGGTACTTTGACCGACGTTATTAAAGCAGTTAAATTAAGCAAAAAAAGTGGATGGGATATCGTAGTCTCACATAGAAGTGGAGAGACTGAAGATGAAACTATAGCCCATCTTAGTGTTGCTTTTAACGCAACATTAATAAAGACAGGTGTAGTTTCTGGTGAAAGAATTGCTAAGCTAAATGAACTTATTAGAATTGAGGATGAATTAAAAAACGCCAGGATGACAGAAATTAGGAGGTGCTAAATCTGAAAGATGAAGTTTATGAATATCTTGTACCTCCAGATGAGTACCTAGCTGCTGGAGTACACATTGGGACTCCAGTAAAAACTGGGGATATGAAGAAATTTATATACAAAGTAAGGCCTGACGGTCTTTACGTTTTAAATATAAGAATGCTTGATGAGAGAATAAAAATAGCTGCAAAGTTCTTATCAAGGTTTGATCCGCCGAAGATATTGGTTGTTTCTGCAAGACAGTATGGACAAAAGCCAGCTATGATGTTTTCAAAAATTGTTGGTACTGATTGCATAGTTGGAAGATTTATCCCTGGTACGCTGACAAATCCTGTATTAAAAACATACAGAGAGCCTGAGGTCGTGATGGTAACTGATCCAGTCATAGATTCTCAAGCCGTCAAGGAAGCCACAGATGTTGGAATTCCAGTCGTTGCACTGTGCGATACGAACAACACGGCCTCAAACATAGACTTGGTAATTCCCACAAACAACAAGGGAAGAAAGGCTTTAGCTTTGGTTTATTGGCTTCTTGCAAGAGAAATTTTGAAGATAAAGGGAGTAACAGAGTTCCCTTACAAGCCAAGCGATTTTGAAGCTGAAATATAACGTTTGATTAAATTTTTACCTCTGAAAGAAAATTAACGAAACTGTCATATAAACTTAAATTAACCCTTTTTTAAATGGAAGTAGATTATATTTTTGAAGACGTAGTAGTTAAGGAGTCTTCCGCTCCAACTTATATCTTAAATGGAGAAGAAGTAGACATCTGGAGTGAGGAGTATATAAACTATCACTCAAAAAGCATAGTGGAATACGTAAGAGAAGCTCTTCTAAAATATGAAAAAGAGGGAAAAGATCCATTTCCAGAAATAGTCGGAAAAGAAACAGAAAAAGAGATGGTAAAAAACGCTTTAATGAGTGGATCAAACATTTTATTCAAAGGAAAAAAAGGATACGGTAAAACAACATTTTCAAAAGCAATTGCTAAGCTTCTGCCAGAAAAACTTCTAGCTATAAAAGGTTGCAAAATACATGACGATCCTACCAGACCGACATGTTTCTCATGCAAAAGAAAAATACTAGAAGAGGATAAAGTAGAGTTGACTTGGTTCCCTAGGAAGTGGATAAGAATCCCTGGTGATCCTATGATGACTACAAGACAACTCATAGGCGGTATCAGTATACAAAAAATAAAGGAAGGTTACGATTTGGATCATCCAGAAGTCTTTTCTCCAGGTAGACTTTTAAAGGCTCACAGAGGTATGGCTTACTTTGATGAGCTTGGAGCTATACCTTCAGCTTTACAAACACTGCTACATGAGTTACTAGAGGAGAAGCAGATTACCACGCCTGAGGGAGACATAATACCCATGAGAATTGATACAATCGCGATAGCTTCAACAAATCCTGCAAACTACAGAGGTACTGCAGATATAAAGGAGCCGTTACTTGATAGGATGGAAGAGATACCTATTGGTCCTCCTGCAACACTTGAAGAAGAAATAGAGATTGGCCTCAGAAATATGAATTTAAAAAACGGAGCTAATATACCACAGTGGCACCAAAAAATTCTAGCAATGATTGTCAGACTTGCTAGAAATAAGGAGAGCAAATTGGGCAGCAAAATAGAGATGGAGCCATCATGTAGAGCAACAATTAAACTTTTTGACCACGTAAGAGCTTCTGCTACAAGAAAAGGAAGATCCAGTGTATTACTACTAGATTATGGATGCAAATATGAGACAATAAAGCTTGGATTAAGAAGCAGAATAGGTCTAGATTATGAAGATGAAAATGAAAAGGATAAAATTATCGAAAAGTTGGCTGACGAAGCTATTAATAGAGTATGTATGGAAATTTATGCGAAGATACCTAGAACTGAGTTTTCAATGCTTATGGATGAAATAGCTGAGATGACTGAAAAGAGGCCAATTGACGTTAGCAAAAAAATCAACTTTGAAAGATATCCTTCAACACTCAGAATTTTAAAAAGAATAACTTCCGATAAAAGGGAGTTCAATTCTGCATTTGAGATTTTAATTGAAGCCATAAGAAGATGTACCGGATTAATAGAGAAAGTAGGGCCTGGTAAATATGTCTACACGGGCTACACAAGTTGAAAAACCTGAATGTAAATTATGTGAGAAACAAGAAAAACAAAAGGAGTGGTTTTCAGATATAATTGATGATTTACTTTATGCAATGTTTAATCCATTTTATGTTGACCGCAAAGGCAGAATTAACATTTCAGACTTTATTAAAAAATATATGGATAAAGATAAAAGTATAAAAATAGGAAATATTCCTCCTTACAGATTTTCTGGAGAGTTCATAGAATTCTTTAAATACGATCCTTATTTCTTGGAAAGATTTGAAGAATATAGAATTGCAAAAAAATTAGCATGGGAAGAAATCAAGGAAAAATTGAAGAAAGGTGAAATAAAAAAAGAAGATTTGAGCATTAGCTCATTAGTAAGTTACTTTTACGATGAAATTATAAAAGATCTCAAAGACAAAGGTTTCATAGATGATGAAAAACACAGAGTGGGTAAGAAGATTCTACTGTTTTCATCAGAGGCAGAAAGAATTATTGGAGAAAAAATCTTAAGACTAGCGTTATCTAATTTGAGAAAAACTGGAGCTTTTGGCATTCATGAAACTAAAAAGCAGGGATTTTCAATACTAGGAGGTGAGATTTTATCCGAATACGATCCATTCGTACATACTTTTGATATGATAGATCTTCAGGAAACGCTGATAAAAAGCGCTCTCAGGAACTCTGATGATTTCTTTGATGAAAAAGACTTAGTTGTAAGAGTTCCCAAACATTGTGAAAAATGCACATACGTTATGTTAATAGACTCTAGCGATTCTATGAGAGGTAAAAAGATAATAGGAGCCATAGAGGCTGCAATAGCTTTAAGAAGGGCTATAAAGGGAAAAGATTTTGATAAACTCCATGTAGTAGCTTTTAATCATAAAGTTAGAAAAATAAGTGAAAATGAAATACTAAACCTTGAAGCTAGAGGTAGAACTGACATAGGTTTAGCCCTAAAAATGGCCAGAGATCTATTAAAAGGTGAGACTGGAAACAAGATGGTTTTTCTAATAACTGATGGAGAGCCAACATCAAGCTTCAATGCAAATTTAACACCCTGGAAAAATGCAATTGCTGAGGCGCGAAAGTTAAGAAATATAAATTCTCATCTTGTTATAATAATGTTAGGAAGAGAGTATAGATTTATAGAACTATGTAATAGAATGGCTAAAGCTAGTGGAAGCGCTCATGTTTTTTACTTTTCTGATCCGCTTGATTTGAAGAACTTCTTTGTTAGAGAATTTTACTCAAGATTTGCTTAAAAGTTCAGCTGATTTCTTTTATTTTGCAGATTTTTCCACTAATTCAAATCTTTTTATCTCATATACACCCCAATCTTTAAACCAATGCTTGGTAGCTTCAATAATTTTAATTCTTCTTTTATAAAGTGGAGCATCAAGAACCAAGGTCTCAAACTCCCCTCCTTCTCCAGCGATATGTATTTTGTACTTCTTATAAAGTTCCTTTAATTCATTCAACGCTGATGAGTCAAATTTTCTGCCTAACCAATTTTCATCTAATCCCATAGCTGATACTTTAACAAAAATAACCTCAAATTCATTTACAATCTTTTTAGCAATTTCATAAGGGTCTCTTTTCCAAAGTGGAGATATCAATTTTATACCAAGATTCTCGCATATCCTTTCAAACCTATCTTTTTGGTACTTAGATTCTATACCACCTATTACTATACCATCTATATTCAGCAGTTTTAATCCTTCCTCAAGATCTTTCACTTCCTCCTCTTTCACACCCTTTGTTGGAATTTTAAGTATAGGTAAATCTAAACAGCTAGAGATTGCATCAAGTAAGTGTAAATTTGGTGTATGAAACATATAAGAGTGGGGGTTTTGCGGAAGTGCGCAAACCAGACAAATTACATCATACTTGTTGATAACCTCATGTAAAGCTAATACTGAGTCTTTCCCACCAGATATCAACGCTGCCACTCTCATTTTCTAACACCTTTAAATCCTTTTCCTATAAAATATATTTCTGCGCTTCTTTTTCTAGATGCTTGCGGTGAATGAAATTTCTTAAATCTAAAAAATTTTTTTAACCTTGAGTAGAGATCTTCTATCTGCTCACCTTGGAATACTTTCACAACGAAGTTTCCTCCGACTTTTAGAACAGATTTTGCTATATTAAATGATGCTTCCGCCAATTCAATTGATAATAGATGATCTATATTCCATTTCCCTGTAATTTTTGGAGATGCATCACTTATAACCGCATCAAATTCACTTCTTATTGATTTTATTTTCTCAAGAGTTTCTTTTTTCGTTATATCTCCTCTTATAAATGTAACACCGTCAATGGGTCTCATCGTATTTATATCTACTGCAACCACTTTAGCTCCCAGTTCAACTGCTACTTGGCTCCACCCCCCTGGAGCTGCTCCCAAATCTAGGACATGATCTCCTTTTTTAATGATTTTAAACTTCTTATTAATTTGGATTAACTTAAAAGCAGCCCTGCTTCTGTAACCTCTTCTCTTTGCTTCCCAATAATAATAATCTCTTCTATCTTTCATCGTTCTTCTACCAAAAGATAATAGTCCTTATGAACTAGTATAAACTTTATCTGATCCCATCGCCTCAAAAAAGTGAGGTTTCGCCGTTACAATTTTCATAGAAAAACATAGAAATATATTGAAATTTTGCTGACGTAAGCTTTTCATACTTTTATGGGTTACAGAAGTTGAAGATCCGAATCCCTGATCAATGAGGGGAGATGTGGGTGATAAAGCAAGATAAGGGGAGTTCGGGGTTCCCCTGATAGGGGAGAAGACCGATGATATGCTCTCCGATGAAAGGAGAGCTGAGGTTGATGAATCCCAAGGGCACCGTGTGGGTATGAATTTCCACATACTCACACGAAGCCCAAACCCCGTAAGTAAATAAGTTCATACCGTCCTGCAACAAAAGTTTTCTACTCCTAACGAGTTTTACTGAATTAAAGTCAAGGCTAGTTTCTGGGAAGTGTATAAATCAACATTTCATAGCTTGCTAGTTACGCTGGAAAAACTGGTTATTATTTTCTTCTAGAGATTTTGAATGTGCCATGTATATAGGGCATTTTGAAAATCAAAAATTATTTCGCTGCCCTAACTGTAGTTTAGTTATCGTAGAGATTTCAAAGCTTAAATTAATATTAACTAAGAAAGTACTGAAAGGCTTAGAAAATAGTTTTTCTCTGTTTTGGGAGAAAAGTTCCTAGTTTATGAAAAGCATAAATTTATCAGATACAATGTAAGAAAATTAAATGTTATAAAAGGGAATTCAAAAATTAAGCGTAACTTTTCGATTAAAAATGGTAAAATTCTTAATACTACAGTTCTAGCTAGGTATTTCGGTAGAAATTAATCTTATGCACAGCTCCGTATGGAGTATAGACTATTACTACTCCTGGAGTAGGATTTAGATTTATTTTTCTTTGAAAAGGTGTCTGAGATTGCCAACATCCAGAATTTACTAGAAATATTCCTTTATAAAAGCCTGTACCTACAGTATGTATATGTCCCGTATGTAAAATATCAGGAATTTCATCGATTACTAAATAATCTTCTTTTTCTGGAGCTATAGGTGTTTTTCCTCCATACATAGGTGCCAGATGTCTTCTTTTTAGTAATTCCTCCATTAATTCTGTAGGTCGTGAGTAAGTTAACCTAGGTATTTTTGAAACTAAGTCATCAAAACTTCTTCCATGATAAATCAAAATTTTAATACCATCCACTTTAATTAACGCGGGATTTCCCAGAAATATAACGTTATTTGGAAACAAATTCGAATACTCACTCGGTATAGCAGGTTGTGGTTCTGCTTGCCTGACTGCGTCATGGTTTCCTGGAGAGATGATTATTTTTATGTTTTTAGGTATTTTGTCTATATTTTCAGCAGCAAACTCATATTGCTGATAAATATCAAGTATTTCTAAGTCATTCTCCTGCTCAGGATAAATTCCAACACCATCTATAATATCTCCAGCAATTATAATGTATTTTATCTTTTCTGCAAGTTTTTCAAAATTTTTATCTTCTATTTCAAAATTAAGCCATTTTACCAACAAATTCCATTCTTTTTTAAGAAAAGTTTTACTACCAAAGTGAGTATCGGACAAGAAAAGTATGCTAAAATCTTTTTTAAGCTTTTTTTCACTACTATTATTGTTATACGGTACATCTGGAAAAACAATTCTGTCAGCAATTATAGTATTGCCCCTAAGTGTTCCAGATATACCTATTACTTCGTCGCCTACTAATTCCAAAGCAATTTCTCTTAGTTTACCAGTAGCTATTACGGGAATTCTCCCAGTTGGATCTTCTATTTCAATCAATGCGTTTCCAGATTGAGTAGTTCTTACATCTGAAACCATTCCAATTAATTCAACTTTTTCCATTTTTAACTTCTTTATTGAGGAAATAGGATAGTGTTTTATCCTGTTCCTAAGTATTTTAGATATTTTCTCATATCTGGAATTAAAATACACTATGAAATCATTTACAGTACCCTGAGAATACGAGCTTCCTGTAATATCCTTTATTATTTCCACATCGCTATACTTAATAGCTTTTTCTACCTTAGATTTTTTAACTTTGCTAGCTGTAGTTTCTTTTACTTTTTCTTTTTTCTCTATTTCCTCTATAATTGGTATTAAGTCTTCTGCAGTAATTATAAATCCAAGTGATCGTGATTTAAGCTTATTTAGAATTAAATCTATTTTTTTTAGCGGCATTTGCTTAAGTAACTGCACTGCTGACGGATGAAGATTATAACCATACATTGCAAACTTTGTAACAATTAACTTAGAGTCGACACCTTTAACTACCATTTGTATCAATCCCTTCGCTGATCATGAGTAAGATAACAAGCGGTTTCATAAAAGATGTTATCTCAAGTATAATTATCGTTGCGGTTATAATTGGTATAGGTATAGTAATAACTGGAACTTGGCCTTTTATGGTAGCTGTAGAATCAGAGAGTATGGAGCCACACTTACATAAAGGAGATCTAGTATTTCTCGTTAGTCCAGATAGAGTAAAAATAATAACTTGGGTAGAGGGAAAAGAGAAAAATTACAAAAGTTTTGGGGATTATGGAGATGTTATAGTTTATCATCCAAACGGAAATAAGGCTAAATTAATAATTCACAGAGCTATATGTTGGATTAACAAAGGCGATCTGATGCCTAACGGTCAACCTGCCCCGAACTCAGGTTACATAACTAAAGGAGATCATAACCAGCTTATAGATCAACCGTTTCTATCCTTGCCCGTAAAAAAAGAGTGGATAATTGGTGTAGCTAAATTTAGATTGCCATATCTCGGTTGGTTTAAATTAATTCTGTCAGGTAAGGCCTAGTTATTTTGCTTAATTTTTGAGCTCTAACCTCCCTTCAGGTTTTTATCTATCCAAATTTTAATAAGTTGTTTGGGTACTGCTCCAGTAATTTGGTCTACCGGTTTTCCATTTTTAAAGTAAATTAAGGTAGGTATAGCTGATATACCATAAGATACGGCTATCTCTGGACCGTGATCAACGTTAAATTTGCAAAACGTTACTTTTCCAGCGTACTCTTTGGCTAACTCTTCAATAATTGGTGCTATTAATTTACAAGGTTCACACCATTCTGCCCAAAAGTCTACAACTACATCTTTGTTTTTACTTAAAACATCCTTGAAATTAGAGGGTGTTAAAATTATGGGTTTAGCTTGTGCTTTACTTTCTTCTCTTTTCATCCTTGAAAGCAATTCTTTTAACTTTTTTCTCCTAATTTCTTCCAATTCGTCCATTATTTTTTGCAATTTCGTTCAGTTTTTTAAATTTTTCGGAGATTTCAATTAATGTGTTAAAAGTTTCCGATAAAATTGAAAATACATTTGTATTGGAATTTTAAAGTTTTATTTAAAAGCGATAAAAGTCTTAACTACTAAGTTTCGCGCCGCGTAAATTTAATTACTTTAAAATTTTTACTTTTTAATTTTAAATTGGTTATTTAAAGTTAAATTTTCAATCTCTGTCAAAATTTAGCCATTTCTCCGAAATACTGCTTTCGAGAAATGGATTAGGGTGGTTCACTGAGTTTTATCTGGAGCCACATTTTTCATCGCTTTCCTTTAAATTTTCACTATTTTTCTCAAAAAATTAAAAAAGTCAAAGTTATCTATCTATCTGGGATTAAAGATGGAAAAATTGAAGAACCTGTTAAAAAACGGAGAAAGGGAAAATATAGAATTTAAGGAGTATTTATCGGAGTATCATCTAAAAACAAATAGATTGCAAACTCTTGCCTGCCAAATGAATCATAGAATACTCATGGGTAAAGGAAAGGCTTATTACATCATCGGTGTATCTGATTCTGGTAAATTAAAAGGTCTATGCCGAGATGAACTTGAAAGAAGTTTATTTGTTCTGAAAAAAATTGCCTTGGAAATTGGTGCTGAAATTTCATCCATTGAAAAGTATAAAATTGATGGAGGTTTTGTTGCAATAGTTGAAATTGTAAAAGGCAGACCAAAAGAGCATATAGTGATCGGTACTGCTGGTCATGTTGATCACGGAAAATCCACACTTGTTGGATGTTTAATAACTGGAAAACCAGACGATGGGAATGGGTTAACTAGACTATACCTTGACGTATTAAAGCATGAGATAGAGAGAGGGCTTAGTGCAGATCTAAGTTTTGGAGTTTTAGGTTTCAAAGGTGAAAAGGCCTTAAAATTGAAAAATCCACTTAATAAATCTGAAAGAGCAAAGATCGTGGAAGTATCTGATAAGATTATATCTTTTGTAGATACTGTTGGACATGAGCCTTGGCTTAGAACTACTATTAGAGGCTTATTAGGTCAGAAAATAGACTACGGTTTACTAGTTGTTGCAGCAGATGATGGAGTTATGAGAACTACCAAAGAACACTTAGGAATCTTAATAGCAATGGACTTACCCGTTCTAGTGGCTATAACAAAAATTGATAAAGTGCAAAAAGAGAGAGTCAAAGAAGTAATATTCCAAGTTTCGAAAATTCTGAGAAGTGTTGGGAGAATTCCTATCGTAATAAAGCATCAAAAGGATATAGATAAGGTTGCAAGAATTTTGAGTGAAAAAAACATAATTGTTCCAATTATTGCAACATCCGCGGTTACTTTAGAGGGTTACGACCTTCTAGAGATGCTACTATATAGACTTCCAAAGAGAACCGTATCAAAAGAGAACTTTCTGATGTATATAGACAGAATTTATAAAGTCAGCGGAGTCGGAACCGTAGTAAGTGGATGTATAAAGTCTGGTGAAATTAGGGAGAACGATGAAGTGTACATTGGCCCTTTTTATGATGGGTCATTTAAAAAAGTGAGGGTTCAGAGCATCGAAATGCATTATTATCGCGTTGATAAGGCATCGTCAGGGGATATCGTAGGTATAGCTTTAAGAGGAGTAAAAGCTGAAGAAATCAGAAGAGGAATGGTCATATCAAAAACATTACCTGAGGCTGTGTGGGAGTTTGAGGCTGAAGTTATAGTGTTTACACATCCTACTAGAATAAAATGCGGATATGAGCCAGTAGTTCATGTCGAAACCATAGGTGAAACTGTAATATTCAAGGAAATTTTGAATAAAAAATACTTAAAAGCTGGAGATAAAGGTTTTGTGAGAATTAGATTTAAATACAACCCTTATTTTGTCTTTCCAGGTCAGAAATTTATATTCAGGGAAGGAAGAAGTAAAGGAATGGGCAAAATAATAAAAGTTCTAAAAAATAATTAGTATTCTATTATATTTACTATATAAAGAATTATAAAAATTTTTAAATATCTAAAGCAGAACTACCTTTTCTTTGAACTAGAGTTTTTAGTGTTCTCTAAATCACAGTGAGTATTTTGAGGAGGTATACACGATTAAGATTCAAAAAAATTACAAACAAAGAACATACAACACCTCTAAGTTATTTTTCACAATATTTGCACTTATACTTTCACTACTCTCACCAGTTTTACCAATTAAATACTTTTTGGGATTCAATTTCATCCTGCTGGCTATTTACGTTAAAATTACAAATCCAAAAGTTACTAAAATTAAAATATTTAATCCAAAAGATGATGAGTCTTTCCTAAATACACTTATTTTATTTTTATTGCTAACGCTTCTCTGTATTTTTGGCTTATCAAGGCAAGCAGTCTCCGTAGCATTATTCTTAACAGTATTTTACGGAGTTTTTAAGAATTTATTTGTAAGTATTGCCTGTTATACATTTTTGGGCTACTTATATAATGTATACTATCTTTTTCTATCTTCACAGATTAAACAGCCTTTGTTAACTTCATTTTCACCATATTTATTCTTTATCTCTTTAATTTGCTCACTATCAGTCACTCTTATTGAAAGTGTTGAAAGTTATGCAGACAAAAGATTTGCTACACTTCTAGTATTGTCTACTGTTTATACAATATTTTTAATATATATACCAAATATTAATATACCTCAGCTAGCCATAGCTTTTTTTATTTCATTCCTTTTAAGTCTGTTCGCGTTAAAAGCTAAAGTCGCAGATAGAACCGGTCTAATCAGTGCAACAATAGTTGGGCTGATAGTTATCGTTTTCACAAATTTAAAGTTATTTGTAGTGCTTCTACTTTTTTATGCATTTGGATCTATTTTTACAAAATATAAATACGATCTTAAATTAAAATTAAACATAGCAGAACCAAGTGGTGGTGCAAGAGGGTGTAGCAATGTATTTGGAAATTCTTTAGCACCATTATTTTTCGCAATGAATTATGGAGTATATAGAAGTGAATTATTTCTACTCGCATTTATTTCTTCAGTAGCTACAGCATTAGGAGATACATTAGCTAGTGAAATAGGAAAGACTTCAAGAAAAGTTTATTTAATTACATCTTTTAAAAGAGTAAAAGCCGGAGAGAGTGGAGGAGTGTCCGCAATAGGTGAAGTTGGTGCACTGCTGGGCGTCTTTATTATTATATTTGGCTCATTTCTAATGAATTTACTAAACAACATTAATGATGCATTGCTGATTGTCATAGCTAGCATGATTGCAATACATATTGATAGTTTGCTCGGTGCTACTTTAGAAAGAAGGGGGTTAATCACTAATTTCTGTGTTAATCTTTTGGCAACCTTATCCGGTGGTCTACTGCTTATTTTCTTTCATTTTTTAGTGTATTTCTAGTAAATTCGTGATTAATAGATCCTCTTCGCCAACATTTATTATTATAGATATTGAGCTGTTATTTTTCAGGTTTACTTTTTTTAAAGTAGATATCATACCCACATTAACGTTTGTAATAGCATTTAATGTATTTTTATCAATTTTCATTTTTTGATCGTTAACCAAAACTGTACATTCTTTGTTTTCTAAATTGAAATCGATTTTAATGATATCTCCTGCTTTTGGTTTAAATTTGCTTAACAATAAAGCTATATTTGCTCTTTTTATAATATCTTGTACAAATTTTCCAACAGGTATCTTAACACTATCCACCATTATGATTAATCTATCC
>CAZCHG010000024.1:0-15733 GCA_964498465.1 uncultured archaeon
CTTATTGGTTCATTGTTTACAATTGCATAAATCCTTTAAACAAAAAACCAATGTTTATACTTTCTATGACATTTCTGCAAAGTTTAGGTTTAGAGTAAAATGATTTTAATTCCAAGAGGAGGTATTTAACAATTGGTTAGCAAAAAATGTTAATTTGCTGCAATATTTTAGCAAAAACAGCATAAAAAGCTAAGAGAGATTACACAATCACCACTCGTAAGGAAACAGTTTTAAGTTGAAAGAATACTACAAAATCCTTGGTGTTTTTAAAGAAATCTAGCCTAACAAAACTGGGTAGGAAGAGATTGCTAGTAGTTTATATAATCGTTTTAATATCAATGATTGCTGTGGGTCTCAGTAGACCAGCTATTACATTTAAGATTAAGAAAATAGAGGCTCATGATCTAATTGGACTAAAGATTGGTCTGATTACCACTGCTTTTTTCATTTTCAGAGCTTTAGGTGCTACATTGTCCGCAAATATAAAGAATAAGAAATTAATTGTAACTTTAGGTTTTTTCGGATTCGCATTTTGCTTAACAGTTTACAATATTTCAAACACATACTTGCCAATAATTCTTACTAAACCCCTTGAAGGTTTTTTGGCTGGTCTAACTTGGCCTCTGATTCAGCTTTTAGTTGGTGTTTTTGCAGCAGAAAAGTGGAAGATTACATGCATGACAATCTACTTTATGATGGGTAGAATAGGTATACAAGCTGGCAGCATTCTATACGGTTTAATAAATTCGATTACACTTTCTCTATTCTTGGCATCAATTTTAATGTTGATTTCGGCTTTTCCAGTTTTTAAAATCTACCAAAGTGATAAAGAAGGTCATAAAAAGAAACAAAAAGCAGAAGTTAAAGAAAAGATAATTCTGCAAACTTCTCCTATTTACTTAGCAGCCTTTGCTACAGGTTTTAATATGGGTTTAGTTATGGAGCTCACACTTTTTTACTTAAATACTGTAAAAAACCTCAGCGAGGCTCAAACAAGCATACTTTATGGCATTGCTGGACTGTCTACCTTGTTTATACCAGTAATAAAAGGTTACTTTGCCGACGTGTATTCAAGAAGGTTAATAGTATCATTAAGTTTGCTTTCGGTTACTTTAGGGGGTTTTGTGTTTTCACTGGAGTTTGTAAGAGGTTTTTTGGTTTTAGTACCATTAATCATTTACATTACGGGACTGGCCACTTTACAATCATTAGTAAGAGGTTTAGCTATACTTTCGAAGAATCCTCAAAAAGCTATTGGTTACACCAATGCCTCTGGCAATATTGGTGCAGCTATATCTCCAATAATTGGTGGTTTGCTAATTTCCATAAGGTTGTTCCCATTTGATTCAATTTTTATGCTTGTCGGAAGTTTTGTTGCTTTAATAACACTACTTGCATTCTTAAGAATAAAAATATGAAATATTTATAATTTTATAATAAAAAATAATGAACTCAAAATTTTTTACTATGTTCCCCAAATAAAGTTTATAACAAAGAAGCTAGTTAACGAAAACATGTTATTAATTCAAAACTATCAAAATTTATCTGCGCTACTTGGAAAAGAAAATTCTAAAAACGATGACTTTAAAGAATTTTAAATTAAAATTTAAACCCAGTAGAAATGAGACTAGATAAATTTCTGGTGATAAAAGGTTACTTTTCCACTAGACAAAAAGCCAAAGAAGCAATAAAAAGAGGATTTGTTCTGGTAAATGGGAAAATTATAACTAAACCGGCTTTTGATGTTAATCCAGACGCTAAAATAGAAATACTTGAAAAAGAGAGACCAAAGGGCTATTGGAAACTGAAAGAGCTAGACGAGGAGTGGAACATAATAAAAAATGGTGATGTGGTTTTAGATCTGGGAAGCAGTTCCGGTGGCTTCCTACTTTATGCAAGTGAAAAGGCAAAAATGGTCTATGGAATAGAAATCAGTAAAGAATTCGAAGATGAGCTAAGAAAAATAGAGAGGGAAAGAAATAATGTTAAAGTATTCATAGACAATGCATTTACTTTTGATTTAAGCAAAATAGAGGAGCTGGATGTAATACTAAGTGATTTAACTCTAGATACTAAATCGGCTTGGATTGCAACCTCAAGATTTGTTCCAATTTTAAAGCATGGTGGAAGAATTTTGTTCGTAGCAAAAACGGGTATAAAAGGTAAAGATAGCAATGTTGAATTTGAAAATTTAGAAATTTTAAATGTTAAAGATTCAAAATATAAAAAGGAAAGATACTACTTGCTAAGAAAACCCTAAATCCCAAACTCTTACAATAAAATAGCTCAGGTGCACCGGAATATGAAAGCTGTAATCTTAGCAGCTGGATTAGGAACTAGATTGAGATCGAAAGTTCCTAAACCACTTGTTAAAGTGGCTGGTAGAGAAATAATATATAGAACGATGAGAACTTTATCAAAACACGTTGATGAATTTATAATTGTCGTTAATGCTGAAAACAAAAACAAAATCGAGAAATTTCTTGAGAATTTAAGTGAAAAATTTAGATATAAGATTGTTTTGAATCCTTATCCTCCAGAAAAGGGAAATGGTTATTCCCTTTATGTAACTAGAGATTTTGTAAGTGATAAATTCATTTTAGTTATGGGAGATCATGTGTTTGATGATAACTTCGTAGATGAAGCTATAAAAGGATGTGGATTGGTCGTTGATAAATTAGGCTTGTTTATTAACAAAGATGAAGCCACCAAAGTAAGAGTAAAGAATGGAAAAATAGAGGAAATTGGAAAAAATTTGAAAAACTTTGATTTCTTTGATACAGGGTTTTTTATACTTAATAAGAGCATATTCAAAGTAGCAGATGAACTTATAAGGAAAAACAATAAAGTTGAGATTAGTGATATTGCAAAAAAAGCTAAATTAAAGGTTTATGAAGTTTCTGGGCATTTTTGGATGGATATTGATACTAAAGATGATCTAAAAATTGCTAGAAAACACATAGTTCGTAAATCTATTAAAAAATATGGAGATGGGTTCATTGCTAGATATATCAACAGAAAAATTTCAACAAGAATTAGTGAATTGCTCGTTGATTATGTTTCACCAAATAAAATGACTGTAATCTCAACTTTAGTTGGAATTTTGTCTTCATTTCTTATTTATTTTAACGTTAAATTAGCATCGATCCTTTATCAATTTAGCTCAATTCTTGATGGATGTGACGGTGAAATAGCCAGAGCATCACTTAATGAAAGTAAAATTGGTGGATACATAGATTCTGTGTTGGATAGATACGTGGATTTTCTCTTTTTATCATTTTTAGCATTAACTATCCCATTAGATCTACAAACATTAATTGCAGTGTTTTTTGCAATATTTGGTAGTTTTATGATTAGCTATTCAACAGAAAGATACAAAGCTGCATTTTTTGACGATATATATAAAAAAGTAAAAATAATGAGATATCTTCCAGGAAAAAGAGATGAGAGAATATTTGTAATAATGGTGTTTTGCCTTTTGGGTTTTATTAGGGAGCTGATTTTCATTCTAGCCATATGGACAAATGTTAGAGTTATTTTAACTGTATCAATAGCTAAAATGAAAAGTTAGTCATTTTTTATTTTATTTATTTCTAATATTTCAACTGGTTTGCCCCACATTTGAAAAGTTATAACCTTCTTCTTCACTATAGCCTTGAATTTTACTTTTATATTATCTTTTTTGAATTCATCAGGTAAATTTAAAGGCAGATACCTCTCACCACTGTCAGATATAATGCCATAAAAACCTCCCTCTATTGGAATGTATTTTACAGTTCCAATGTCTTCTATGATGTTATTTTCGATGTCTTCTTTGCCCATGAGTAGAAAAGATATAATAGTCAAAACTGATATGGCAATTATTACAATTATTTTTACCTTCATTAAGGTCACTTACAGTTGATTTTACAAAATTTAAGTTTAACTTGTATCAAGACCAATTTTTAAATTTAATCCTGCACAACCCTTCTGACCTTTGTTATTCATAAAATTTTGTTCTTCCCTGATTTTACATTGCATCACTCTTAGCTCTCATTTCAACGCTTCTAGCTGCAACCAGATTTTTTTATCCCAACGTTGGATATATCAAAAAGATTCGTTTTTTAAAACTAAATTCGATAAAATTTAATATATTTGAATTTCCAAAAATGAACGGGGTGCAAAAAATGGTTGAAATTACAATTTTAGCAGACAATAAGGTCATTGAGCTAAGACCTCAAGGGCTAAAAGCAGAATGGGGTTTTTCTGCATTAATAGAGAAAGATTCAGATTTAATACTGTTCGATACAGGTCAGACTGGTATAGCCTTTGAAAATCTTCTCTTATTGAAAAAAGATATTCCAGAAAAAATTGTTCTTAGCCACGGTCATTACGATCACACTGGAGGGTTAATTGAATTTATAACTTCATCAAAAAATGAAGTGAAAATTTACGTTCATCCAGATGCGTTCTTACCAAGAATATACAAAGGGGAATATATAGGTATACCTTTTCCAAAAGAGAGGTTGGAGTATTTAGCCACAGTAATTGAACATAAGGACCCCGTGAAAATTTCAAATAATGTTTGGGCTCTTGGAGAGATTCCCAGAAAATATAAAACTGCTTTACTTGCAGATTCATACGTAATTAGGGATGGTAAAAAAGAAAGTGATAAAATTCTAGATGATCAGAGTTTAGCCATAAAGACAGAGAAAGGTGTGATATTAATCCTAGGATGTTGTCACTCAGGACTAGAGAATACAATTGAATACGCTCAAGAAGTCGCTGGTGATGAAGTTAAATACATAATCGGTGGAACCCATTTGATCGCTTATACTGATGCTGAAATAAGAGAGCTTGCAAAGAAATTAAAAATTGAAATGATTGCCCCTTGTCACTGCACTGGTTTAAAAGCAGAGTTTTTACTTAAGGAGCTACTTGGTGATAAATACAAGCTCATTGGGAGCGGCAGCATTATAAAAATTTAAAATTATAAAATTAAAATTTAAAAAATCTTAAAGAATTAAGCTAAATCACAGAACCCAAATCTATTACTTCCTCCTCCTCAAAGTTTGGTATTTCTACAGTTTCGGGAACCTCTATTTCCTCCTCTGGTAATTCCTCAGATTCATTTACCTTTTTCTCTTTTTTCTCGATAGTTTCTTTCAATCCAATGCAGTTCAATGTAACAAATGCTAAAACCAGTGATAAAACAAGAAAAGCAAATATTTTTCTTTTATTCACTTCTTAGCACCTCTATGATGTTTTTTAGCCATTTTCTTTGATTTTATACTTTCTTTTACTTCTTTAAACGATTCTTTAACCGATTTTAGTATTTCCACGGCTTTTTCATAGTTTTCCTTTTCAAAATTGTGTTTGGCGCTTTTCAGTAAATCTTTCATTGCCTTTACTTTTGCTTTTTCCTCAGAAACATCTAAGTTCTTCTCAAGCTTATTCAAAGATTTCTCAAAGTTCTCAACTGTTCTTAATCCTTTTTGTATGTAATATTCTAGAACAAGCTCGTATATTTTTCTTTTTAGTTCTTTAAACTCCTTTATAATGTCCTTTTTGAACTCTAAGTATTCTCTTACTTCAGAAACATTTTCTGGTTTGCATTTTCCAATTCCATACCCAGTGCAAGCCTCAATTGTTTTGTTCATCAGTTCTATGAACCTTTCTCTCTTTTCCTTTATTTCATCCAGTATAATTCTTGCATCAGTCATGTTTATTCCTCTTTTTTCTAGTTTATTTATTATATTTTCAGCTTTTTTGATTGCAAGGTCAAATAATTCTATATTTCTTTTCATTCTAGTTATTCTAGCCTCCTTTAAAAGTGAATTTAGGTATTCCTCGTTTTCCTTCAGTTTAACTTCTATTCTTTCCTTTACTTCAGTGGTTTCATTTCCAAAAATTTTTCTACATTCATTTCTAAATTTTGCAACAACTTCTTTCATTTCTTTTGTTATATTTCTTATCTTTTTATAATTTCTCTCCTTTGTTGCATTTTCTAGCTCATCTTTAAGCACTAAAAATTTATTCTTGTATAAAGTTAAATTGTGAGTGTCTTTACCCAACTCTTTGGCAAATTCTATGACTGCTTCCATACTTATCCTCTTTGTCTCTATTACGAAAAGCATATACTTATATATTACATCTGCTTTACTTACGGTTATGTTATAATCCATTTTTTTGCCCATTTCATGTGCTATGGCAGTAGAAGTTAGCACACACGTAAGCAATGCAGTTAATATAAAAATTAACTTCAATCTCACATTCATCACCACAGTTTTATATTTAGGAAACTATATTTTAACCTGTTGAGGAAACTGTTTCAACCATGATTAAAAAACTATCACAAAGTTGCGCTTGTAAAAAATAAGTTAGTTAAACCTGCTATTGTGCTTAACAGGTTTAACAAGATCTAATAGTGACAAAACGTTTTTGCAAAACTCAAAATCATAATTTTTTTGACTATAAGAATATATTTCAAGGAAAACAGCTAGAAATAATTTTCAAGAAACTAAGAAAGCAATCATAGTTACTCTATGCTTTTAAAATACAGGAATTAAACTTAAGAAGTTAAATAGGAATTTCTCAACTGCCTTTTAATTTATTACCTAAATACAGTCTGTTAACTTTACCCTCCTTTATTCTTTTAACCAAACCCCTAGATTCTAATCTTGTAAGTATTTTTGATAGGCTCGATTTTGTATAACCTAGTTTTTCCATTAATTCATACTGATATATTCCCTCATTTCTTGCAATTTCTTCCAGTACTTTTCTTTCTCTTTCATTGAGAATTTCCAAGGATTTTAGTAGTTTAATATTTTTATATCTTCTCCAAATTTTGGTTGCAAATTTATATGAGGTTGCTGAAACTAATGAAAGTAATGCTAATGTAATTATGATGTTTAAATTAAGTTCATTTTTTCTAAATCTCACTAGAAAAACTTTTGGCTTGTGCGCAGTTATCTTTGCTTTCCAATTTATGATGACTCTATCATCAATCCTTGATATACTTCCATTAGGGACTAAAACTGTAAAGTTTTTCGGAGAAAATAACTTCGCACCTTTAGGTAATTTTAGAATGTGCTCAAATTCACTAACGTTTCTCTCTAGCACAACAACTAATGTATATTCATAGTATCCGTCCATTTTTTTTATTCTCTCATCTGTGGATATTTTTATGAAAATTAGTCTTCTCTCTCCAGGTTTTATTGGTAGTGGTAAATTTATTAGCATTTTTGCGAATCCATTGCTCTCCAAGCTATATTCCAAGCTAGAATACTCATCTTTTACATAGACAATTTTTATATTCTTTGGAAACAAAATTGAGAATTTTGATACGGATGTATTTTTATCATTAAAGAATAGTATAACATGCTCTTCCTCTACCTGATTATTCACTATGTCTGATATTATTTTATATGATACTACATCGGCCTTTGCTTTGTTAGGAGAGCTTAAAATGATGAATAACAAAAATAAGATAACAAACACAGATATTCTTCCTTTTGGAAGTACACTTATTGGATGCATCATTTTTAGATTACACTTTCCCATTGCAGTTTAATTCTTCCATTTTTAGTTCTTAGAACAAGATAATCTTTAATAAGTTTGTTCAATTTTAATTCATCTATGAAATTGATCACAGGTAATCTAATCTCTTTGGTGTTCATAACTGTAGCCTTGTATTTATCTAAAATTGCAGGAACCTTTCCATTTCTTATAAGATTTCCAGTCCTATTTTTATGCTGGTTTGTTATGCTTTATTTTACTCATTGTTTATCCCATTATATAGTTGGAAGATTGTTAGGAGTTAAATTTAGTCATTATTTTCTTTCCAAATCAATGCTAGCAAGAGCAAATATACCAGTAATCTCCAAAGCTTTTTCAGCAAAGGTTTTCTTAACTTTAAAAATTAAAGAAAGATCTAGCAACAAAAGAATGTTTGCAATGTTTCTAGCTGGACCTTTAGCATCCATGTTTTGCCCTTTATCTGTAGTTTTAATTGCTTATACGTATGATAAATTTTCCGCGACAGTTTTACTGGCTATTACTTTGGGCAACATTTTATTTTCTGGATATTACAGCTACAAGCATGGATGTATTAGAAAAGCTTTAAGGGTGCTAAAAGGTTTGAGCTGGATTGAAAAAAGTTAGCATGAAAGCACATCTAAAATTATAGAAGGACATACATTTTTTACTCCATCAATTTTTGAGATTTCCATATGAATCTTTGAAAGCTCCTTCACCGATTTTGCCACTATTTCGAGCATTAAAACATGATCTCCAGTGGTTAAATAAACAGAGTAAATTTCTTTAATTTTCTTTATTTCGTCAATAACCTCCCATAGTCTTTCTGGTTCAACATCGACCCCAGTCAGCGATGATGCTAGTCCAGCAACCTTATAATTTATTACAGGCCTGTACCCCAGAATTACTCCTTTCCTTTCAAGTTTCGTTAGTCTTTTTCTAACCGCTGTCTCAGTTATTCCTAATTTCTCGGCTATTTCAACTTTTGTCATTCTTGCATTCTTCATTAATAGGAATATAATTTCCAAATCTCTTTCATCCACACTTTTCATCTGGTTTGATTTTCTAACTACTTGGTATAAATATTTAACCATTAAGTATAAATAAATTACAATTTTCTTTTTATTCCGAACCTTAAAAAATTAGGAGGGAAGACTGTGGGAAACTCTTTACCACTATTAGGTGAAAGATTTCCAGAAATGGAAGTACATACAATCCACGGGAAAATTAAACTACCCGACAACTATAAAGGTAAATGGGTTGTATTATTTAGCCACCCAGCAGATTTTACTCCAGTTTGTACTACAGAATTCATTGCATTTCAGAAAAAATATGACGAATTTAAAAAATTGAATTGCGAATTAATAGGATTAAGCATAGATCAACCCTTTAGTCACATTAAATGGATAGAATGGATAAACGAGAAATTTAAAATAAAAATAAAATTTCCAGTTATATCAGATTCAAGAGGAGAAGTTTCAGAAAAATTGGGAATGATTGCTCCAAAAAAAGGCACAAATACAGTTAGAGCGGTCTTCGTTATAGATGATAAAGGAATAATCAGATCAATAATCTATTATCCACAAGAAGTCGGTAGGAACGTAAATGAAATATTAAGACTAGTTAAAGCTCTCCAGATAAGCGATAAACACGGTGTAGCGATGCCTCACAACTGGCCAGAAAATGAGATCATAGGAAACAGCGTCATAATACCTCCTGCATCAGACGAAAGTACTGCTAGTGAAAGATTAAAAGCTGCTGAAAAAGGAGAAATAAAATGTTTTGACTGGTGGTTCTGTTATAAGGAGTTTGAAAAACTTTGAAGCTTTTCTTTAAATTTTATATTTTTAACATTTTTTGCTTTATTTATTATTTTAATCACTAAACTCTCCCGGCCACAATTACTGCAAGCTTACTTAAAAATGAATTTGGGCCAATTTCCACACATTTTATATCTTTTAAACCGGCATTTTTGAGTAATTTAACATAATCAGTTGTTGTAAAAAAATTCATTAACTTAGTTGCGAGATACTTTAAAACTGGGTTATCTGGCAATCTTGGGCCAAGTATAACTACTGTTCCTCCTTTTTTTGTCACTCTGACCATCTCTTTTACTCCTTGCATAGGGTTTGGCCAATATTCTATGCTTCCAGCTGATATAGTTGCATCAAAAATCGATGATTTGAACGGTAAAGCTTCCGCATCTCCTCTTATGATATTAATGTTTTTAAACTTGCTTGCAGCAATTTTAATTTGCTCTTTACTTATATCTACTGCAAAAACGTTTTTTTTGTCAACGGTTTTTAAAATTTCATAAGTCGTATATCCAGTTCCACAACCCACCTCTAAAACAAGACTGTTTGACTTTAAATTAGCCATTTTCACTACGATTCTCCTCATTGTTTTGCTGTAGAGAATTGGATTTACTCTGTCGTAAATCAGTGAAAAATACCTGTAAAAAGTTTCTGCTCTTTTTTTGTTGGCTAGAAAACTCATTATTAATTGATTTAAAAAACAATTAAAAAATTTTAACCAGTGAATTAAAAGTTAATATTTTCAAGATTCTTCGCTTTTTTCTTCTTTCTCCTTCTTAAAGAATTCCTTTAGAGGTATTCTTCCATGCTTTACAACTTTCATATTTATTTGAACTATATCTTTTGTAATCATTCTTCCTCTAACAAGTTTTCTTTTTCTAATCCCTTTTTCTTTTGGATTATATCCCACACCGCCTGAAAGCAGTATTCTTTTTCTAACTCCACCAGGGATATCCCTTCTCATTGGTACTCCATCTTTGTCGCTTCCCCCAGTAATCTCTAATTCATAATCTGGCGGCAATTCAACCAGGGTTCCATTTATTCTGTCTCCAATTTGTTTTCCAATTAATTTATTTGCATTAGCTCCCGTTATAACTTTTTGATACGCCAATCCCGTAGCTGGATCAGATATAACTACTTTAAATTCCATTCAATAAAACCCCCATTAGATTTGCTTCAACTTTTTTATTTTGACTATTTCCTCAAGAGTTTTTCTGGCATTCTCACTCAAAACATTGTATAGCTCAGTTTTAAAGATTTTTATATGCTTTTCTGGCACATCCACATATAATATCTCATCTCCTTTTAAATGTCTTCCAATCATTACTCCATCTATTGCGATAGCTAGCTCATCACCTTCTTTGGCAATACTGATATTTTGACCCTCTTTTTGCATACTTCTTATAGTTCCTGCAGGAGATCCATCTTGTTTCATTAGTTTTAAATCTTTTTTGATTTCCCCCGCTAAAACTCTAATTCCTATAATGGCTGGTTTACTTCTTCTAAATATGTATTCTTTAAGCAACTTAATTTTAGCTGGCTTGACTAGTGATTCCAGTTTTTCCTTTTCTCTTCTAGCAATCACATCTGATCTCCATTTTATGCACTTCTCTATAAGAGAATAAATAACATTATCAGTAATTATTTTTACATCATACTTTCTTGCTTCGACATCAATTCCCTGTAGGACTTTAACATTAAATCCTAAAACTAACTTGTTTTCTTCCGATTTATTCGCGGAGGCATCAACTACATCCTTTTTATCTATATCTCCCACTTCAGCCCTCCTAATTGGTATTCCGTTATCTTTTAGTTCGTTTATAAGTGCCTCAAGTGATCCAATTGTGTCTGTTTTAAGAATTATTCCTTCATTCTCTGTTTTTATAGCTATAGATTCATATTCTTTTCTTATTCTTTCTTCAAATCTTTTTAAATCTTCTTCACTCTCTATAACTTCAAACTCGCTACCTGCTAGGACACCTTCCAAGTTTGGTGCGACTATTTTTACTCCCGCTGCAGCGCTGACGGATTTTACACCTTTAAATTTACTTTCGACTCTTATTTCTTTAGCTGGCCTTGGTTTCAAAATACCCTTAATGTGTGTTGTAATTACACCGTTCACACCAGCTATGGCTATTCTATCTCCAACTTTTAACGTACCATCGTAAAGAATGACATCACAAGTTACACCTAGTCCTTTTTCTTCTTTAACCTCCAGTATTGTTCCTTTTGCTTTTCCTCCAACATGTATTCTCAAACTTTTTTCTAAATACTTCTGGGCTAAGCCCATTAATATCATTAACAATTCTGGAATTCCTTCCCCACTTATTGCAGACACTGGCACTATTGCTACAGTTCTTGTAAAGTCTCTAATTCTATCAAATCTATCTGCTGAGAAGCCAAATCTATATAAATCACCTATTATGTTATAAATTCTTTGCTCCAAAGCTTTTTTTACAGGATCTTCCTGAAGTTCGAACGTTTTCGTAAAAGGGTAATACTCATATTTCTGCCATCCAGGAATTTTATCAATTTTATTCGCCGCAACTACAAAAGGAGTTTTAAAAGTTCTTAAAATTGATAAAGATTCCTCAGTTTGAGGTTTAAAACCCTCAATAACATCAACAACGAGAACAGCTAAATCAGCTAAAGCACCACCTCTCTTTCTTAAATTAGTAAAAGCTCTATGTCCAGGCGTGTCTATAAACAATAGTCCAGGAACTTTTACTTTTGCTGTCCAGATATCCTTGCATATTTTCTTTATAACCTCCAAAGGTATCTCTGTAGCACCTATATGTTGCGTAATCCCTCCAGCTTCCTTTGCTGCAACTCTAGTTCTTCTTATTTTGTCAAGTAACGTTGTTTTTCCATGATCTACATGTCCTAACACAGCAACTATAGGCGTCCTAATTGTCATGGAAAAACCACAAAATGCTCGCAAGAAGTTAAAAATAAAATTTAAAAGCTACTCGTAAAGCCAGGCTTCGTCAATCCTTCTATATTCAAATATTTCATCCTCTTTAAAAAACAGAAATATCTCTCTTTCTGCAGATTTTTCAGAATCTGATGCATGAATTATATTTCTTCCTATTTCTAAGCCAAAATCACCTCTTATGGTTCCTGGTGTAGCTTCTAAGGGATCCGTTGCTCCCACTAATTTTCTCATAGCCTTTACTGCATTTTTTCCTTCCACAACCATTACCACTACTGGTCCACTTGTAACGTATTTAATTAGCCCTTCAAAGAAGTCTTTTCCTTTATGCTCTTCATATTGCTTCTCTGCAAGTTCCTTAGGTAATTTTATCATTTTTAATCCTACGATTTTCAGCCCTTTTTTCTCTATTCTTTCAATTATTTCCCCAATTAATCCTCTTTGTACACCATCTGGTTTAATCATTACGAACGTTCTTTGCATATTTTATACCTCATGTTTTCTTGTAAAACTTTGTCCACTTTAGTTTTCTTGGATTTCTTCCAAGTTTCAGCATATTCTTTTCACATTTACCTGAGCAAAAATACAGAACTTTGCCATCTTTTCTGACTACCATTTTACCAGTTCCTGGTTCAATCTCGTAGCCACAGAAAGAGCAAATCCTTTTTTCCATTGAGCTCACCACTTTGTTATCTTACTACTAATTTCTTAGCTTCTCTGGCAGTTTCTTTAATCATTAAGATGTCTCCAACTCTAACTGGGCCAATTATGTTCCTTGTAATAATTCTACCCTTATTTTCGCCAGCAAGAACTCTTACCTTCACCTGAGTAGCTTCACCATGCATACCAGTTCTTCCAATTATTTCAATAACCTCAGCAGGTTGGATATCCTCTTCACTCATACATTAACTCACCTCTTATTTCCTCAACCCGTTTAGTTTGCTTATTACGGCCTTAAGCTCTTTTTTAGCTTCTCCTTCATCTATGATTGCAGCTGATGCGCAATTTACATCTATTCCTACTACATTTCCGAGAATGCTTTTACTTTTTACATAAATATATGGTATATTTTTCTCCTCACAAAGTAAAGGTAAATGTGCTACTATTTCCGGTGGATCTACATCCATCGCTATGTAAACAAGTTTAGCTAAACCCCTTTCTACAGCTTTTGTAGTTTCATTTGTTCCCTTCTTAATTTTCCCAGTTTCCCTTGCTTTTTCAAGTAAAGCTAAAGCCTCATTTTGTAAATCCTCAGGAACCTCAAATCTTATGTAACTCAAATTTATCACCTCTTTTTATTTTAAATAATGAATTAAACTTTCTGAGGCTAATGGTCAATAGAAGTTAATAAAAAATCGAAGTATTTTAAAAATTTTCGAATGAAAAACAAAAGTTATTCAACCTGTATTTTCTTCTTACCTCCTTTCTTTGGATATTTTCTCTTAAAAACTATTTCTAACACACCATTGTTATATCTAGCTTTTGCTGATTCTGGAATTACCTCGCAAGGTAGATTTACTACCTCATAATATTTCCTAGTTTCACCTTCAGCTTTAATTTCAGCACTTTTTTCATCTGCATTAACTTCTATATCTTCCTTATTTACTCCTGGCATTTCTGCAATAACATGAACTTCCTCGTCGGTTTCTATTACATCAATAAGTGGTTTCCTCTCTTCAATTCCTTTTCTTATGGCTTCCGGCTTAGTACCAAATTCTTTGATTTCTGGTTTACCGTCAGGCCCAATTCTAATTGAGAACCCTCTTATAAATGGCTTGAATTCCGATTTTTCAACACTTCTGAAAAATTCATCTATATCCTTGAATATTCTCTCAAATATTTCATCAAATTCTCTACCAAATATGTCAAATATATCGTCCCAATCTCTTCTCCTCCTTCTCCAATTCATAATTCCCTCACCTCCAAATTTACAACCAGTTAAATTTCAAAATTAAAAAATTTAGGCGTACATCTTATGAAAATCTTTTGCAATCTGTTCATACTTTCTGACATCTTCCTCAGTTAAACTTGGTTTAACTTTCTTTAAAGCTTCCTGGAGATGTCTCTTCTTAATTTTAATTTTTCCTGCAATCTTTTTAACCTCTTCCTTGGTTAACTCTTTCTTAACAGCTTCCCTAATTGCGAGCATTCCAGCCTCTCTGCATACAGCTTCAATATCTGCTCCAGAGTAACCCTCTGTTTGGCTTGCTAACCATTCTACTACTATATCTCTCAACTCTTTCTCGAGTTCTGCTTTCAAATCCTCTGATAACTTATCAATATCAACTTTGTCTGGATTTATGGCTGCTAAAGCTTCAATTTTATTTTTATCTTTTATTCTAGACTTTAAATTCTCTATAGCCTTCTTTATATCTTCTTTTTCGTATTCAAGAGGTTTTCCTCTTAGATGAATCTTGAAGATTTCCTTTCTTGCATCCTTATCAGGCGGTGGTATGTATATGTGCCTCTCTATTCTTCCAGGTCTCAATAGCGCCGGATCAACTATATCTGGTCTGTTCGTTGCTGCAATGACTACGACATCTTTCAATTCTTCTAGACCATCCAGCTCGGTCAGTAGCTGACTTACTACTCTTTCTGTAGCATGCGTATCTAATCCTAGCCCTCTCTTTGGGGCTAGTGCATCAATTTCGTCGAAGAATATTATGCATGGTGCAACTTGTCTTGCTTTTCTGAACATTTCTCTGACATGCTTCTCTGATTCTCCAAACCATTTGCTGAGTAACTCAGGGCCTTTTACGCTAATGAAGTTAGCATTACTTTCATTAGCTAAAGCTTTGACTAGCAAAGTCTTACCTGTGCCAGGAGGACCGTAAAGCAATATACCCTTCGGTGGTTTCATATTCATAGCTTTGAATAACTCAGGATACTTCAACGGCCACTCTACGCACTCTCTCAACTCTCTTTTTGCTTCATCCAATCCTCCAACATCTTCCCATCTAACTTTTGGTACCTCTACTAGTACTTCCCTCATCGCTGATGGTTCTATATTCTTCAAAGCCTCAAGAAAGTCCTCTCTAGTGACTTTTAGGTTTTCTAACACTTCTTCTGGTATTTTTTCTGCCTCTATGTCTATTTCACCTTTTTCAATTCTTTTTCTTAGCGCATGCATTGCTGCTTCCTTGCATAACGCCTCTAAATCTGCTCCCACGAAACCAATTGTTAAGTCTGCTAGTTCATCAAGATCTACATCATCTGCCAAAGGCATACCTCTTGTATGTATTTCAAGTATCTCCTTTCTACCCTCTCTATCTGGAACACCAATTTCTATCTCCCTGTCAAATCTACCTGGTCTTCTTAGAGCTGGATCTATTGCATTTGGTCTGTTTGTTGCTGCAATGACTATTACCTCTCCTCTAGCTTCTAGACCATCCATTAAAGCCAAAAGTTGTGCCACAACTCTTCTCTCAACTTCTCCTGTTACTTCATCTCTTCTTGGAGCTATTGCATCGAT
>CAZCHG010000025.1:0-15245 GCA_964498465.1 uncultured archaeon
CTTACCCTTCTATTTTTAAACTTTATTTATTTAACCTTTTTTATTTAAATTTTTAAATTAACTAATAGAGGTTTCTGGTGTTAATCTTCCAAGTGACACAAATGATTCAATTTCCGCATTAACACTTTATTCTTCTTCTTTTGTCCTTGTTTAAAACGTTTTGTAATTTTCCAGTTTTTTAAATAATTGCTGAAAAAATTTAAAAAGAAACAAAAGTAAAGAAGTCATCATTACTAAAGATGTCTGGAATCTTTTGAGAAAAAACTTGAAATTCTTTAAAAATATAATGTACAAAGGATAAAAAGTATAAATGTACTTCAGAAACCAAAAAGAAATTTGTAATGTAAGTTTTTGTATACCTAAACCTCAAAGATAACTTTAACTCGTTGTAACCAAAAGCTGCTTGTTTCTTTTTAAAGTTAGAAGTTGTAATTATGATAAAAGGTTTTATAGTACACAAAACATAATCGTCTTTAGTTAAAGATTTTAAAAGTTTAAATTTCTAGTTTCCTGAGATTTTGGTTTTATGGTGATAAAATGAGAGTTGGCGGAGCTGGCAGACTTTTTGGTACTGATGGAGTTAGAGGTATAGCTAACGAAGACTTGACTGCTGAAATGGCTCTAAATCTTGGTAGAGTCATGGGTACGATAAAAGGTGGAACCATAGCAGTTGGTATGGATACAAGACTCTCTAGTCCAATGATTAAATGTGCTGTAATTTCAGGCTTATTATCAACTGGTGCTGATGCTATTGATTTAAATATTGCACCTACACCCGCAGTTCAATACTACATAAAATGTAGGAGTGAAGTTAAAGGTGGCATAATGGTAACAGCTAGCCATAATCCAAGGGAATACAATGGGATAAAATTCCTTCAAGAGGATGGCACTGAATTCACAAGAAAAATGGACGAAGAAAGTGAGAGAATTTACATGAGCAAATCGTACAAAATTGCAAAATGGAACGAAGTGGGAAGACTATTTTATGATAATTGCCACGAACTTTATATTTCAGGTATTTTAAGTAAAATAGAGAGAGAATCAATAGAGAAATGTCAATTTAAAGTTGTTGTTGATTGCGGAAACGGAGCTTCATGTTTTACAACTCCTGCTTTGCTTTCAAGGTTAAACTGCAAAGTCATAAGTCTGAACTGCAATCCAGATGGAAGATTTCCAGCAAGAAATCCAGAGCCAGTCGAGGAAAACCTAGAGGATCTTAAAAAAACAGTCAGAGATGTAAAAGCTGATTTAGGAGTTGCTCATGATGGAGATGGTGACAGAGCTGTGTTTGTTGATGAAAAAGGAAGATTCATTAGCGAGGATGTAATTCTAGCGTTGATGGCAAAATATTACGTCGAAAAAGCAGGAGGAGGTGTAGTGGTTACACCAGTGTCCTCGTCAAAATGCTTAGAAGATGTTGTAACTAGAGCTGGTGGCAAAGTTATATACACAGCAGTAGGTTCCCCCGTAGTTGCAGAGGTTATGAAGAAAGAGAAAGCTGTATTCGGTGGAGAAGGAAATGGTGGATTAGTATTTCCAGAACATCAGTATGTAAGAGATGGCGCTATGGCTGTTGCAAAAATATTAGAGCTTATGGCTATCGAGAATAAGAGAATATCAGAATTAATTAAAGATATCCCGAAGTATTACATGATTAAAACAAAAGTACCATGTAAGGATAAAATAAAACTCCTTGAGGAGTTAAAGAAAAGATTTCCAGATGCAAATCTGACAGATGGTGCAAGGTTGGACTTCGATGACGGCTGGTTACTCATAAGACCTTCAGGGACTGAACCTATCGCAAGAATATTTGCCGAAGGTAAAACTGAAAAGAGGGCAAAGGAATTGCTTGAATTTGGTCTAAAAACGGTCAGGGATATTCTTAAATAGCTCTTCAACTATTTATAAATCGATAACATTTTTAATATTTTTAAATTTAAAATTTAAACTTATATTGTGATTAAACGCAAAAGTGATGATCCTACCCCCAATGTTGAATCGGCGATAATATTGGTTATTCTGTAGGTTTAAAGTCAATACTGGGCCCAAGCTCACAAGCTCTAAGCAATGTTGCTGGAAAATTTGTCGGTAAAGAACTATACCTGTACTTTAAAGCGAAAAACAAGATTAAGAGTATAAAGGATTTTGAAAACTTGCTAAAGCGCTTTGCAGAGATAAAACTTGAAGAAAAAGGTAATAAAATGATAGCAGAGATATCAGAATGTAAAATCTGTCCAAAGGCAATAGAAGAATACGAATTCGAAGGTACTGCTTGTCCATGGGGCGGAATTTTAGCCGGATTACTTGAAGAATATTCAAGTAAAAGTTTTTCAATGAATATGGATTTAAATCCAGGAAAAACTTGCAAGATTACTCTTATTTAGGTTAAAAATTCCTTATTTCCCTTATATGTTTTAAAACAATTTGGAGCGTCTTAAAAAAACTGTCAAGTTTTTAAACATTTTAATTGTAATGCAGCTTTGAGTGTTATAAGACAAAACTAATAGTTTCTTTGAAAAAAATGCTACACAATTATTAATGGAGCACCCATTCTAAGTAAAGAAAAAATCTATTCATTTAGGGCTGGTCAATCAAAACCCTCAGCAAAGTATATATTTTAATTATCACAAAAATTTTTCAAGCATATGGAAACGCTCATGGAGTTAGCTAAGAAAAAGCAACATCCGAAATGGCTTGAAAAAGTAGCTGAATATGAAGGTATTGATCTCTCCAAGCTTGTGAGTTTAATAGCAAAAGGAGAAGTGATTGTGCCGAGAAACATTCTAAAGGAGGATGAGAACTTTAGCCCAAGAGCAATAGGAAGGTTCATGAGCACAAAAGTAAATGCAAATATTGGTACATCGATAGATTATATAAATCTTGAAGAAGAAATAGAGAAGGCTAAAGTTGCCCAGCGTTATGGCGCTGATGCAATAATGGATTTATCCACTGGTGGTGATTTAAACAGAATAAGAAGAGAAATTCTAAAAGTCGTTAAAGTTCCGTTTGGTACTGTGCCAATTTACCAAGCTGCAAGGGAAAGAAAAATAGTAGTAGACATGGACGAAGATGACTTCTTCAGAGTTGTTGAAGAACAAGCTAGGGATGGAGTAGACTTTATGACTATTCACGCCGGCGTTAACTGGACCAGTGTTGAAAGATTAAAGAGAAGTAAAAGATTACTTGGTGTTGTAAGCAGGGGTGGAGCTATTATAGTAGGATGGATGCTTCACAATGAAAAAGAGAATCCATACTACAGGGATTTTGATTACTTGCTCGAAATTCTGAAGGAGTATGATGTAACTATAAGCTTGGGTGATGCTTTCAGACCTGGATGTATTCACGATTCTGGAGATAGAGTAAAATTCACAGAGTTCATAATTCTAGGTGAGCTTGTCGAAAAATGCAGAGAAGTTGGAGTTCAAGCAATGGTAGAGGGGCCTGGGCATGTTCCGCTCGATCAAATTGAGACATCAATCAAAGCAATGAAATATGTTACAAAAAATGCTCCTTTGTATGTGTTAGGACCCCTTGTAACAGATATAGCAGCAGGATACGATCACATAGCTTCAGCAATCGGTGCAGCAGTTGCTGGGATGTACGGAGCTGATTTCATTTGTTACGTTACTCCTTCGGAGCACTTAGCTTTACCCACTGTTGAAGATGTAAAAGAAGGAGTAATTGCTGCAAAAATTGCCGCTCATGCTGCAGACTTAGTCAAAGAAGGACAAAAAGAGAGAGCAAGAAAAAAAGATTATCTTATGTCCCTAGCTAGAAAAACATTTGATTGGGCCGCTCAGTTTAATCTTTGTATAGATGGTGAGAGAGCGAGAAAAATTTGGGAAAAAAGAAAATCGAAAACTGAGGCTTGCTCAATGTGCGGAGATTTGTGTGCAATAAAGCTTGTTAAAAAATTCCTAGAAGAGAGTCACAAAAGTCATAAAAAATTAATTTAGATGCTTTAAAACTCTCTTTTTATAATACTGTTTATATACATTTAAGTAATACTTTTTGAAAAAGTTAGGTCTGATCTAACTTTTAGGTTAACTTTCCATTCGAAATTGAGGTTTCTTTTTAGAGAGCTCTAGGGATAACATCCTATTAGTTAAATTTTTGTAGCATTAAAGTGATATTTTCTAGCATGGGAAAAGCTCCATACAAAAGAGAGTACAAACAGAGTAAGGCCAGAGGAAAAGACTACATGGTAAGATGCAGTAGTTGCGGAAGAAAAGTTCCAAGGTTCAAGGCTTTTCCAGACTATAAGGGTATGAAGCTTGATCCAGAAATAGTTAAAATGACTGGAAGAAAAAACGTTCACTTATTGACAGTCAAAGCTTATTATTGTCCAAAATGTGCAAGATTTCTAGGAATTGTTCAACCAGGAAAGCTTGGAAGAAGAAAACAAACTTTTCCGTGATTAATTTTTAGAAATGGAAGCGCTAGTAATTGTAGATTTACAAAAAGATTTTTGTTATCCAGATGGAGCATTATATATTGGAGATCACGTTAAAAAGATATTTGGTACTATATCTAAGGTCGTAAAGTTTGCAAGAGGAAAAATTCCAGTAATATTTACACAAGATTGGCATAGAAAAGATGATCTTGAATTCAAAATATGGCCTCCACATTGCATAGCTGGAAGTAAAGGTGCTGAAATTATAGACGAAGTCGAGGTGGATAAAGAGAGGGATTACTTCATAAAAAAGAGAAGATACTCGGCATTCTTCGAGACAGACTTTGATCTCCTCCTTAGAGAGTTGAATATCAGAAAGTTGTACTTTGGAGGGGTTGTTGTAAGTATATGTGTTTTACATACCGCAGTTGATGCTTTTATGAGAGGTTATCAAATCTCTTTGTTAAAAGATTGTACAGCGGGGTTAACAGATTACGATTACAATTATGCCTTAGATCATTTTGAAAAGGTTCTAAAAGCAGAAATAATTACTTCAAATGAATTTATAAAAAGATTAAAATAGCCTCAGCCGCTCTCCCTTCATCACTTTTCAGTTCGCCCATCAATCATCATCGGCAATCTAAATTAAGTTTTAAGCATTTATTAAAATTTAGTTTTAGTTAAGAAACAAGTTAATCGACTCACGTTTACATTTTTCAACCATAAGAATAATAATAAAAATAAATAATATGGAAAAATTTTACGCTACAGTAACTCCTGGACTTGAGGATATTTCTGCAGCAGAGATAGAAGAGTTAGGAGGAAAAATAACAGAGATTAGAAAAGGAAAAGGAAGAGTGTTTTTTGAAGGTAAAAAGAAGCTGATACCTGTACTAAACTACTTCTCAAGAACTCTTGAAAGAGTAGTTTTACTACTAAGGTGTGAAAAATTTGAGAATTTAAGTGACATATACAGAATTGTAAAAGATTTAGATTTCTCCTTCATAGATCCAAATCAGACTTTTGCGATAAGGTGTCTAAGAGTTGGAACGCACGATTTTACCTCAATCGATGTTGGAAGAGTTGCAGGACAAGCTGTAATAGACAGTTATTTGGAATCAAAAAATGTAAGATTAAAAGTTAATTTAGATGAGCCAGATGTTATAATCAGAGTCGACGTCATAAATGATGAAGTTTTCATAGGAATAGATACCACTGGAGACGATGGCTTACATAAAAGAGGATATAGAGTCTACAATCACCCAGCTCCCCTAAATCCTACAATCGCCGCAAGCTTAGTTAAGTTATCAGGATGGAATGAAAGTGAAATTCTCGTAGATCCTATGTGCGGAAGTGCAACGATTCTCATAGAAGCTGCTATGATTGGAAGGAATTTACCTCCTGGAAGATTCAGAAGTTTCGCATTTGAAAAAATCTACAACTTTGATTACGTGGAAATTGAAGAAAGTCTAAGATTTCCCGATTTAAAAATAATAGGTATAGAAAAATTCCGGAAGCATTTAAAGGGTGCTAAGGAGAATATAAAAAGTGCAGAAGTTGAAGGGTGCATAGAACTCATAAAGGGAGATGCTACTTTAATTGGAGAGTTTATTAAGAAGTGTATAGATGTAGTTATAACAAATCCTCCCTATGGGTTGAGAATTGGAAGAAAGAAAATCATAGAGGATTTATACTGCGGATTCTTAAAATCATTAAGGAATGTTATTCATAACGATTCGAGAATCGTGGTTATTACAGCGGAAGATAAAATCTTTAAGAGTTGTGCTGAGGACTACAAAATTGAAAAAGAGCTCAAAGTAAAATATGGGGGCTTGGATACAACGGTTTTTGTTCTGAAAAGGTAAGGGCAAGGTGATCAAATGAGAATAATAGCATTTGTTGGGCTGCCTTTAAGTGGTAAAAGTACTGCCGCTGAAGTTGCTCGCGAAATGGGTATTCCAGTAATCGTTATGGGTGATATAATTAGAAGGTATGCCGAAAGTAGAGGCTTAAAACCCACCAGGGAAAATCTCGGAAAAATTGCTGAGGAACTGAGAAAAGAGGAAGGTATGGATGCTGTTGCTAAGAGATGTATTCCACACGTTAAAAAAGCCCTGAAAAATAAAGGCATGGTTGTAATAGATGGTATAAGAGGTATTGCCGAAGTTGAAAGATTTAAAAAAGAGTTTGGAGATGATTTCATTTTAATAAACATAGAGGCTAAAGAGGAGCTCAGATTAGAGAGAGCTTTGAGAAGAAATAGACCAGATGACGTTAAAACATTAGATGAACTTCTTAAAAGAGATGAACAAGAACTGAAATGGAATATGGGCGAAGCTATGAAGATTGCCAATTACACCATAGAAAATAATTCAAGTTTAAAGGAATTTAAAGAAAAGGTTAGAGATTTTCTTACAAAGCTTATGAAGAAAGTTGAAGTAATCATTACAACGAAAATTCACCCAACAGAAGATGAAGAAAAGGTCATCAACGCCATAAGGAACTTATTTCCTGATGCCAAAGTAGAAATAAAAAACGGTGATGTTATAGCCTACGCTGAGGATTTAAGAAAGTTCAGGGATTTGCTTAGGAAACAAAGAATCCTAGATACTGCTAGAAGTGAGCTGACAAGGAATAGAAGAGGTAATGAAATCACAATTTATCTTAATAAGCAAACCGCGACAGTTTCAAAAATAAACTTTACTGATGAGGATGCTATACTCTCCCCATTAAAAGTCGTTTTTAGAATTTATAATATACGAACAGAAAGATTTATAGATTATATAGCCCCAGAAACTAAAAATGGTAAACCTATAAAGGAGGTCGAATATTTATAGCATAAAAATTATGATTTTGTTTTTATTATTTATTGTAATTGTTGGGCCGGTAGCTCAGCGGTAGAGCGCCGCCTTGGCATGGCGGAGGCCTGGGGTTCAAATCCCCACCGGTCCATTAAATTTCTATTTTAAAATTTTTCTCCTAGCTATTTCCATTCGTGGCAGTTGCCAAGAAATATTAAAAAGGATCAAATTAAAAGTAGTTTTATGCGTTTTATAATTAAAAACTTTGGACCAATTGAAAAGGCAGATGTAACTTTAAAAAATCTAAATATCTTCATTGGGAAAAACTCATCAGGAAAATCATATTTAGCTTACCTAATTTGGGCTTTGCTTTCAGTAGAACCAGACTGGGAGAAATTAATAGATTTATTCAACAGGTTTGTCCCAAATTCTCTTATAAATAGCGCTATAAGCAAATTTGAGGCGCTACGCAAAGGGTTTCAGGAGAGAGAAAAGGAATTTGACTTAAAAAGATATGTTGATGAACTTAGTAAAATTGATGAGGAGCTTAGCAACAGATTTAAGAGTCTGATAATTGAAGCTTATAAAAAGTTCGATGAAATATGGGGACGTAATCTAGAAGAATTACTTAAAAATGCGTTTCTGGTAGATAAAGTTTATAAACTCGTGAAAGCTGGATATGAAGAAGCTGAAATTACTGTAAGCAATGATAATGGTGATAAAAGAATACACATTCGAATTAACAAAAATGGATTAACATCTTGGGTAGATAAAGCTGTTTTGGAAGATTTAAAAAGAAATCTATTTGTTAGTGTAATCTCTGGAAAACCAATGTTAGTATCTCTAGATTACTACGGCGAGAATTCTAAAGAACTTACACATAGTGAATCCTTTATTAAAAATACTCAGGCAATTGGAATAGTTCCAGCTTCTTTTATGTTTGTTTTTGATTACTATGCTCCATTTTCACAAACTTTTATAGCTCCTGATGGGAGAACGGGACTTATTAGATCCATTGAAGCCTATAAATACGCTTTAATAAGTAGAAGAGTTACAATTAACGAGGTAGATAGAATATTCATGCGAGATTTTGATGCACTTTATCCTAAAGTAAAAAATGAAAAAATAAGCTCTTTTGCAAACTTTATTGAAGAAAGACTCGGTATTAAATATATTCTGGGAAGAGAACAACCAAGATTTACTGTGCAGGTTAAAGATGTTGAAATTCCACTTCAAAGAGCTCCCTCTGGATACAGAGAGCTTGCCCCTATTGTCTATGTTATGAAATATGCGCTTAATGATGGCAGTATTATCTTTATAGAAGAGCCTGAAGCTCATTTGCATCCTGATGCACAAGTAATCATAACAAGAGCTTTAGCAGGATTATCACAGTATTGTTATGTAGTTATAACAACTCACAGCATTACAGTTTTAGATGAAATAAGTAACTTATTGAAACTGAGTAAACTTCCTAGCGATGTTAAACGTAATTTAGGATATGAAGAGTGGGAAGGGCTAAATCCAGAAAATATTGGAGTATTTTTATTCTCAGATGGTAAGGTTGAGGAACTTAAAATTTACGAAGATGGAATCGAAGAAAGTGACTTGGATAGAGTTGTAATAGAGATCTCAAACTTACATGCAATGGTGGAAGAGGAATATGAATATTCCAGAAGAATGCAAACACAGCGGTGAGTTTGAAAAAGATTGCTGTAAAGTTCTTTGGAGTGGTACTATTGTTGAACATGATGGCTGTGTAGCTTCTGGCGGATGTGATTTGATCGCATACGATGATGAAAGATTTCTCATTATTGAAATTAAAAGTGGTAAAATAAGCAGTGAAGATGCAAGAAAGATTATAGAACAAATTGAGAGATGTGAGTATTGGTATAGCAATTTTATTGCCCATAGAAGAAAATCTAAAATTTTCCTTCATTGCGGTAACAAAATAAGATTAGATAGTTTTGCTAGGATAAAATTAGAGAGAGCTAATGTAAGGATGTATCGCTGTTGCCAAGGACACATTAATTTAGGTAAAATAATAAAAAATAAAATAAATATATAAAATAACTTAAATTTTAAATTTCTATTTTTTATTTAATCTTATAATATACTACCTACTTTTGTCCATACTCAAGCAAATTACTTTGGTAATCCAGTTACAAAACCAAAAATTCCCAATATTTTTCAAGAAAATACCAGGATTTTAAAGAAAAATCCAAAATTCAAACAAAATGAACCAAAGAATTTATCCAAAAAAATAAATAAAATTAGGAAAATTTAAAAATTACACTAAAAAACGCAAAATTTTTGCTTTCATTCACTTAGATATGTGACTTCTCCTCCCTCTGCAGTTATGTTTAGCAAGATTTTCTGCCTGATCTTTTTGATAATCAAATCTATCCAAGCTTAAAAAGAGACCGATTGTGAGTGGATAAACTCCTTCGTCCTTTGGAACTAGCTCAAATGTGAAATCCTTCTTTTCTCCCGAGGACATTTCAAATTTGTATCGAACAATAGACTTTAATTCAAAGTTCTGACGTACCCTCATTATACCTACACTTCCAATACAACTTTTGTGCGCTTTCACAGTGGCTATGATTTTTATCGGTGAATTTGGCTTTAGATCTCCATCAACTTTAACTACTAATTCTCCCTATCGGTTCAATCGGAATAGTAATCCCTGATTAAATCTATAGCAGCATAAGCTGCAGCTACAACAGTTTTATTTTTTCACTCATCGCTACTTTCTTTAAATAATCTACTACCCTTTCCGTATCGTTCAGCATTATAGCAATTTGAGCCATGTTCAGTATAGCATTCTCTTTTTCCTTTGGACTATTATCTCCTTCTACGATCTGCTTGTACTTGTCAAAGTATCCCATGTCCAAAGTAATGTTAGACATCTCCTCTTCCTGAGGTTTCTTAAAGCTCAGCATACATACTGATGCTATTAAAATTACCCCTGCAATTGCTATCAGCAGAACAAACGATTTTTTCATTTCTATCACCTGCAGCAATTGTAGTGATCAAGTATCTTGCCTATCTCCAGGTGTGTCCTTAGATCGACTCTACGATAGATCTTGCTGTACATTTCGCATAAATCTGGAGCATCATACCAGTGATCTAACTCACTATCAAGCATCTTGAGTATTACATCGTCAAGCCCTTCTACTTTATCAAACGATTCGTTCATGTAACCGCTAAAGCTGCTGTTATCAACCATATCCCACAGAACTGCTGCTACTGCACCCTCAATGTCATCATCCAGCCTTTTGCACTCAGAATAAGGATTTTCAATAGTATTAAAGTCTTTATTCGGATGATCCAACTGTAGATCTATTGCAATGATGAAAGTTCCGAAATACTCAGCAAAACCCTCTGAGAATGCAAATTCCGTATCATCTTTATCTGTACAGAAATCGTGTTCTGTACTACCTACATATATGTCCTCCTCCCCTATGTGATCTTGAAGGAAGTGTGCATACTCATGAACAACTGTTCCATCCTTAAACCCATGATCAGTAGTTAACGTAATCTCATCCCAGATGATGTTGTAATTGCTCCAGTCATCATCAGGATACTGCACATCGACTCTACCAATGCCATCGCTGTCATCTCTGTGAGCATCCGCATACATTCTCGCACTCAATATCGCATCAGCTATGTTAAGATAAACTGAACCTCCCGCAAAGCCATGGATATCTCCACCACATATACCCCAACTATGGTGCTTCTCCTGCCAGTAGCCAACAAAGTAAGGATATCCGTAGGTTCTGTCTTTACCTACCTTCAAATCTCCAAGATCTAGTATTCCCTCACTTGGAACGGTTATATTCGTACTATCAAACCACACGTACTCGTTACAATAATCTAGATCCCTTACAATCTTTGCAGCATAATTAATGTCCCATGCGTCAATGTGAATGTGGAACTTTTTTCCTGCAAGATTCTGTGAAAACGGTATTGAGAAGTAACCATCGCTGTTGGTTAAAAACGGACCCCAATTGACATCTCCTTTCATCCTGAACTTTAAGAACCTTGCAGGTTTAAAGGATCCGTCATCATTCTCATAAAGAATTCTGCCCTTTACTTCCACAAAACCACATGGAGGATAATAACGTCCTCCACAGTCAACTCCAACTTCATCTCTGTTCTTAACACCATCACTACAGCTTAGCTCAAAATGGAAGTCCTTGCTTAGGCAATTATTAGTTTCGTTCGGAATTTCGTCGATGTAATTGGCATAATCCGCACAGACTTCAATTCTGTTATCTTCCCACTTGAGTTTCCAGTGTTCTACCTTAAGATCCACGCTTTCTCCTGAATCGAGAGGTGGAATTCCAACTGTACCGATGCTATGATGGTTAACCAAGACAGAGGAAAGAGTGGGATCACTTCTTACGCTTCCTATATTTTTTACTCTAAAAACTATATTAAGGTCAGCTACGCCGCTTCCTTCAATCCATATATCCTCAAACAGTCAAATCTGGCTTCCCTATTCTTGCTGGAACTTGCAAGCATTCGACAGGTAAAGAGTACCCGTTGTTATCTTCAGATATTTCCTCTATGTTATCATTATAGTCTGCAACAACTTGAATTGTATCCGAAGGAGGAGTGCACTGAGACATCGAGTAATTTACCTTAAACACTTTCTCCACAGATTCTCCAGGTGCTAGTCTATCCACATAATCTTCTGCTATGAGAGTGTTATCCACATAAAGACCCGTGTGTGAACCACAGGCATAACCTTGCCCTTGGTTTACTATTTCATATCCCACTCTGTAATTGTAACCTGGCAGTGGTTCGAGCCAAGCGCGTCGAATAATCAGATCTGGCATTTCTTTAGATTCAACTGTACAGTTCCAAACCTCCTCCAACACATTATTCCCTTTGTTAGTTTCAGTTATTAGCCTTCGAGGATCTACGATCACTTTTATAGTGTCGGTTTTACCTGAGCACACTCCAACATAGCTGAAGTTACCTTCATACTCCTCTCCTGCATTCAATTGTGGAATTCTGACAGTTGCACGTAGAATATCGTCAATATATAAGCGAACCTCTGCACCTGGTGATGTACCATCTCCAGAGTTTCTCACTTTAAACCATATTTTGCTCTCAGCTCCGTATTCCCTTATCATACACGTGTAATTTTCTTCTCCTTCATGCCAAACATCAACCACTTCGAGATCTGGTAGTTGGGCACAAGGGCGCTCATAAACCCTTGTATGACGGTTGTTTGTTTCATTACTCTCCTTTATTTCATCATGATAGTCTACTGCAGCCTCAAATATGTCTTAGTCTTCGCTGCATATTTTAGGATAGTCTATTGCAACGACAGTAAGTTCATTAGGTTTTAAACCATTCACTTCTACCTCTCCTACATAATTCCTATCAACAAAGAAAGCTACAACGAATTTTCCAGCGTAACTCTTTCCATAATTGTAAACAAGCGCTTTAATTTTCGTATATACACCAGGTGTTGATTCATCTACCCAAACATCTGAAATCCTTAAGTCAGGTAAACTTTGCTGGTAGCAATATTTCTCTTCCCCATTTTCATAACCGCAGAATGTTAATTCCGATAAACCTCCGCACGGAAACATTCCGTTCTTCTCAGCTTCACTTTTAAATATACACTGACATGACTCAGGGCACTCTGAAACACCTCTATAACAGAATTTTGGTATCTTGTCTTGATAACCACAAATTTCATTAGAATATTTAACATATTGCCCAAATCTTTCTGATGCCTCTTCAGTAGTTAAACACATCCATTCATCTGGACATCTAATGAAGACGTTGAAACTACAGGTTTTGAATTCGTGGCAAATTTGCTCATTTTTAATTTCAATGCACACACCAGGAGTAACTTCCCATCTTCCTGTAGTGTCTACTTTAAATGTTGAATCTACAACTAAATACTTTCCTGGTTCTATTTTTTCTCCAGAATAATGTGTTAAATACTTTCCATTTACCTTTAAGTAAGCCCCTCTCTTTCCAAGTACAACTATTTCCTTCCCCACATTCTCAATTTTAAACACATATCTGACTTTGTCCTCTACGTGTATCTCGTTTGCATAAATCTTAAAGTTTACGAGCTTTAGATTTCCTCAACTTTCCTCTGTTATTTCACAAATTGCTGTTGCCGCTGGTGTACCTGCTATAACCAAGAAGGTAACTACGACTAGAAAAATCCATAAATTTTTCACATTACCACCAAACTACTAGAATTGAGGCAATTTCTCGATTCTAACAGTTCCAGCTAGAATTGAGAAACGACCTCAATTCTAGTGTTATTTTAATCATAGTTTATAAATTATATAAAAACTTTGTGAATATTCAACTTTTTTATTGGATTTTTAAATTTTCCAAATTTTCTTTAAAAATCCTTAATGCGTATGCTAAAGGTGTTACCCATTGATTTAATTCAATTTGTGTTTACATACTCATTTTAACACTTAGTAAGTTAGGTAATGCTTAAATATTGGTGACAAACTAATTGGCATAAATGCACAATTCAAAAATTTCCACAAAGAAGTGGACATTGTTGTCAACTATAACTATAACATCGTTTTTAATGACTTTTATAGCTTCATCTGTAACCATAGCATTGCCATCAATTGGAGAGGACTTTAACTGTAACGCAGTGATATTAGGCTGGATAATAACATCATATCTACTCTTTTTGGCGGCTTTTTTGGTGCCAATGGGTAGGATATCAGATATAAAAGGGAGAAAAAAGATTTTCTTACTGGGTATTCTCCTTTACACGTTTTCATCTTTTTTAGCAGCTATATCATTCTCTGCAGAGTTCCTAATCTCAACTAGAGTGATTTAAGGACTCGGTTCCGCGATGATCTTTAGTACAGCTGTAGCAATCTTAACCTCAGCATTTCATAGAAAAGAAATTGGAAAAGTCTTTGGAATTAATACTGCAGCAGTTTATGCCGGTTTAACACTAGATCCGTTTCTTGGCGGAGTTCTAACTCACAATTTCGGATGAAGAAGTGTATTTATCGTAAATGTACCAGTCGGGTTATTCATAATGCTACTAGTATTCTTTAAAATTAAGGAAGAGTGGATTAGTCCAAAAAAAGAGAGTTTTGATGTAATTGGTTCAACACTTTATTGTCTAGCGCTCGTATTCATTGTTTACGGTGCCTCAAGCTTAAGCATTCTTTTTGCTTTACTAGGTTTCATTTTAAAATGTCCTTTATAATCTGGAAAAGTAAGATTAAAAGTCCTATCCTAGATATTAAAATATTCAGCAAAAACAGAACTTTTACTTTCTCAAACATAGCTACTTTTCTAAATTACAGTTCAACTTTTGCCATAGGATTCCTTTTAAGTCTTTACTTGCAATACATAAGAGGTTTCTCTCCTCAGCATGCTGGAGCAATATTAATGGTTCAACCGGCTATACAAACTGTTCTTTCGCCGTTTGCTGGTTGGTTATCAGACAAAATTGAGCCAAGAACAGTTGCATCGTTTGGCATGGGGGTGATTCTCCTTGGATTGTTTTTCCTCTCCCTATTAAAAGAGAATATCACTTTAACTTTTATAATCGCTGGATTATTCTTGCTTGGGGTCGGATTTGCCTTTTTCAGCTCACCAAATACTAACGCAATAATGAGTTCTGTTTCAAGAGGATTCTATGGTACAGCCTCAGCCTTTTTAGCCAACGATGTGTCTAACTGGGCAAATGTTTAGCATGGTGCTTGTAATGCTTGTCTTCTCAGCATTAATAGGAAATGCTAAAATTTATGAAGCTAAAGACAAATTCCCCACAAGTATGAAGATATCCTTTGTTTTGTTCATTCTAATATGCGTAATCGGTCTATATTTCTCAATAGCTAGAGGAAAAGTTAAAACCCTGTTAAAAACTGAATTTGAAATTTAATATCCCATGAATTTAACTTTTCCTTGCTCTGTTTCTTTTAATAACCGTAAATACCTTGCCGTTTATTCTTCTGTGGCAAATTATAGTGTAAGTTACCAAACTCTGAACATCATGAAGCATAGCACTTTTAATTTCCTTCTTAACTATT
>CAZCHG010000026.1:0-15123 GCA_964498465.1 uncultured archaeon
CTCCCATGAAGCTTTGCCGTAAAGGCGGGTGGAACAGGAGAAGCTTCGCCCTTTAGTGCGGGATAGCTTACTCTTTGAATTTTAGTCTTCTATTGCTTATAAGATCTTTTGCAAAAATAAAAGAATAGAATAAAAAGAGAGCAGAAGAAATAGAAAAGGATGGTTTTAAACTCTCAGTGCGTAGAATTTGGGAAAAGCCCTTGTAAAGGCGGGCATTATAATCAATTGGTCGATATTTTAAAAAGTAACATAAAATGGGGAGAATTATAAGTATTGAAAAACTCTTAAGCGAACATCTGGGGAAAAATTAGAATAAAAAGAAATTACTCATATAAGCAGAAAATAATTCACTTCTTTACAAGCTCCCATTTGTAGAGCTCAACAATTTCAGCAAGAGTTCTTTTTTTGTCTTCGATTTCACCCCTTATTCTGTCTTCATGCTTTTTCACTTCCAAAGCCCGTTTTGCTACTTCATAAGCTCTTTCTTTTGGTATGACAATTACACCGTTATCATCGGCGACAATCCAATCCCCAGGTCTAACTTCTAATCCGCCACACTCAATTTTGACGTTGATTTCTCCAAATCCTTTTGGCTCTCCAGCATTTGCTACTGTTCTTTTTGCAAAAACAGGAAATTCTAATTTTTCTATATCATCGACATCTCTTACAGCACCATCTATGACAACTCCGGCTATACCCTTATTTATGCAGCTTCTGGTGGCTAATTCTCCCCAAACTGCTGTAGAATCTCCAGAACACTTTATAACAATTACATCACCTTCCTTAGCAATATCTATAGCTTCTACTGGTTTTGCCCAATCACCATCCATCGTTCTAACAGTTACTGCTCTACCTACAACTTTTTTCCCCTTCACTAAAGGCTTTATGTCCTTCATTGATGGATATCTATGCATAGCATCACTTATGTTTGGTGTAGAAACCTGAAGAAGAAGATTTCTTATTTCGTCAGAGATATCTTTAGATCTTGTTGAAATGCTAATTTTATAAGCGTTATCTATAGCTTCTCTAATTTTTCTTGTAGCTTCTGTCACATCTCTCTTTTTTATTATATTACTACCCACTATTGCTATTTTAGCGCCAAGTCTTATACACTCTGCAGCTCTTGTAGCATCTAAACCTCCTGCTACGGCGACTGGGATATTCACAGAGTTTGCTACCTTTTTTAAATTCTCCAATACATCTATACCAATCATCTGCTGATCTATGCCAACATGAACATTCAGGTAATTAACACCTATTTTCTCTAATTCTTTAGCCCTTTTAACCTGATCACTTACGTTTATTAAATCGGCCATGATTTCGCATCCGTATTTGTTTGCAGCTCTTATAGCTTCTTTTATAGTGGAATCATCACTTAATGCCAGTATTATCACCACATCAGCGCCACTCTTTGCAGCCATCTCTACTTCCACTGCTCCAGTGTCTATGGTTTTCATATCCGCAACGACTTTTCTATCTTTAAACTTCTTTTTTATTTCTCTGATTGCATTCATACCCTCGCTTTTGATTAGAGGAGTACCAATCTCTATCCAATCAGCTCCTCCTTTTATAGCCTCTTCAGCAATCTCTATTGCTCTTTTTAATTCTAGAACATCCAAAGCTACTTGTAGTATCGGTTTATCCAAATTTAATCACCTGTATTTTCTTAGGTTTTGAAACTCAGTTATCTAAAATAAATTTTAAAACACCCTTGTTTATTAAATTTATATTTGAAAAACTTATACCTTTAAAGAAGTAGCTTTTAGCGAAAGAGATGTTAAAAAGAATATTGTTTGAGCCAGCAGTGATAATTGGTGGTAGAAGAAAAATACTGGTTATTGCTGATTTACATCTGGGAATTTTAAAAATTAAACAACCTGAATTAGTTAATAAGCTAAAGAATTTGATAGAACTAAATAAAATCGATGAAGTTATAATCAACGGGGATTTGAAGCATGAGCTTGGTTTAAGGAATTTTGAAAGAAAAATAATAGAAGATTTTACACTAAATCTCGAAAATACTGGAATATCAAGGGATAACATAACTCTCGTTAAAGGAAATCATGATGGTGGTATAGACGACCTAATTAACACAGCATCACCGCATGGTATTAGAATTGGAAAAGTGGGAATTTTACATGGGCATGCTTTACCATCCGATGATGTTTTACAGGCAAAAACAATTTTAGTAGCTCATGCGCATCCAGCAATAGCGTTAAAGGATGAATTTGGTGTTGTAAAAAAAAGAATTTGGCTTGAGGGAGAAATTGTATTAAACGATGACAAAAAAAGAATAATAATTATGCCTGTTTTTAACAATTTATGTGCATCAACATCCGTTAATTTAGACAGACCAGCAGGAGTCTTATTTAAGAGATGGAACTATCTTGAGGCCGAGGCCATGTTATTGGATGGCACATTGTTGGGAAAAGTTAAACTTTTTATTTAGTTTTTGCCCTTCATGAAACTGGTAGAAATTTCTGTAACTTTCCAAGTTTTTTCGAGCCGTTTACATTTTTAGTGCTAAAGTGTTTTTGGAAAATCATTTATTTTTTAAATTCTATAAAAATTTATTTTAAAAATTGTAAACTTTTATATAAATATGGTTTAAAAATTTTTACTAGGGTTGTTAAAAGTAACAACTTATTCAAAGTTGAACTACAAGTCGAGTCCAAAAATACTTTATGAAGAAGGATCTGATCAATTTTTAAGCAATGTTTAAGATATCTCCTGAGATAATTAAAGCTTTAAATGAGGTTGGTATAAAGGAGTTAAACGAGCTTCAGGAGAAAGCAATAAAGCTTATTCTGGAGGGTAAAGATCTATTAATTGTAGCACCTACTGGTTCTGGTAAGACAGAAGCTGCAGTGGTTCCAATTTTGCATAAAATTTTAAAAGACAAAGATGATGCAGGTTTTCAGCTACTTTACATTACACCTTTGAGAGCGTTAAATAGAGACATAGTTAGAAGGCTTAGTAGGATTACAGAAAAGATTGGATTAAGTATTTCAGTAAGACATGGCGATACAATTGAGAAAGAAAGAAGAAAACAAGCAGATAAACCACCAAAAATACTTTTAACAACTCCAGAAACATTTCAGATACTTTTCCTTGGTAAAAAATTGAAAAAAGCGCTAAGAAATGTTAAATACGTGATAATAGATGAAGTACATGAACTTGTTACAAGTAAAAGAGGCACTCAGTTATCAATTGCATTAGAAAGGTTAAGAAGAATAGCAAAGTTTCAGTTAATTTGTCTATCAGCCACTGTAAAAGACCCAAAAATGGTAGCAAAGTTTTTCTCGGATGAAATGTATATATTAGATTGGAAGGCTGAAAAGAAGTATTTATATAGCGTTATTAAACCTAAAATTACTGATAAAGATGTAGATTTGGTAGAAAAGCTTTTTGTTGACCTTGAAATAGCATCGGAGCTTAGAAAAATAAAAGAGATTGTGGATAACCATAAATCAGCGCTAATATTTGTTAATACAAGGCAAACTGCAGAAGCTTTGGGGTTAAAATTGAAAAAAATAATGAATGTAGAGGTACATCATGGATCTTTATCCAGAGAAGCCAGAATAGAAAGTGAACAGAAATTCACCAATGGTGAGCTCAAAGCACTAATCTGCACATCATCAATGGAGCTAGGTATAGATATAGGACATGTTGATGTTGTAATCCAGTTTAATAGTCCCAGAGAAGTTAGCAGATTAATTCAAAGGGTTGGCAGGAGTGGACACAAAATAGATAGGATATCAAAAGGTTTTATAATAGCTGGAAATTTTGATGATATTTTGGAATCTTGGATCATTGTTGAAAGGGCTAAAAATAATTTAATAGAGGATGAAATTTTTCATTTAGGGTGCTATGATGTTTTAGCTAACCAGATTGCAGCCATGGTCATAGAAAATGGGAAAATTAAGGCAAAGGACATCTATGAACTTGTAAAAAGATCTTATCCTTACAGAGGATTAACATGGGAAACTTTTGATGAAGTGTGTCGGTTTTTACATGAAATAAATGTAGTATACTATGATGGAGATCACGTAAAACCGCTTAGAAAGACTAGAAAGTACTTCTATGAGAATATCTCTATGATACCTGACGAGAGGCAGTACAGAGTTATTGATATCACTACCAACAAATACATAGGAGTTTTGGATGAAAGTTTTCTTTCAACATTTGAAGGAGAAGTTTTTGCCATAAAAGGAGAAGTTTGGAGAGTTGTAGGCGTTGATAACGATTTAGTCAAAGTGGAACCGGTTCCCAGGGAGGGAGAAATACCCTCTTGGGTAGGCGAAGAAATACCAGTACCCTTTGAAGTTGCGCAAGATGTAGGAAAGATTAGAGTGTATATAGCTGGACTAATACGGAATTTTGGACCAGAAAAAACCATAGAAATATTAAAATCCAGATTTAACACGAATTATGAGGCTTGTAAGGAAGTTGTAGAAATAATCGGCAAGCAAATAGAAAAAGGCTTTAGCATACCATCTGATGCGATAATGACAGTTGAGTCATCGAATAATTTATGCGTGGTTAATGCATGTTTTGGTCATAAAGTCAACGAGGCCTTAGGAAGAGTTTTAGCATGGATTTTAACCCTTAAAAAGGGCACCACTGTTAGTGTGGAGATAGATCCCTATAGAATTAAATTACGCCCAGTAAAAGCTGAAGAAGTGAAAGAAGCTATTTTTAGATTGAAAAAAGAAAATTTAGAAGAATTGGCAGAGAGATCTCTTATTGGAACCAAATTATTAGAATGGAAAGTTGTAAACATTGCTAGAAAGTTTGGATTTTTAAGAAAAGATGCGGATTTGAGTAAAATAAATCTTAAGAACTTGGTTGCCAAGCTTAAAGACACACCAATTTATAAGGAAGCAATCAGAGAGATATTTACCGAGAAAATGGACGTAAACAGACTTAAGGAGATTGTTAAGGACTTTGGAACTAAAATCAAGATTTTAACCTATAATGAATTAAGTCCAATCAGTTTAGTTTCAAGAGAACATACAGTAGATCTGTTAATTCCAAGGAAGCCAACAAAGCTGATTTTAGACGCATTTAAAAAGAGAATAGAGGAGGAATGGTGCTATGCTTATTGCTTATACTGTAAATGTAAAATTAGGACAAAAGTAAAAGATTTTGAGTTCAAATGTGCAAAATGTAAGTCCGAGCTAGTCGCGTGCATTAATGCAAGAAGAAGTTTGGATGAATATTCTAAAAAGGATTTATTCAGAATAGCAAACATGGTTAAATCATATGGTATGAGAGCCGTTTATGCATTAAATACCTATGGAGTTGGTCCAGAGACAGCGTCAAGAATTTTATCAAGGTACTATAGAAATGATGATGAATTCTTTACAGAATTACTTGAAGCTGAGAAAAGATTTATTAGAACTAGAAAATTCTGGTCTTAAAGTATGAATTTAGAGGATAGAATAAATGAAATACTTAGAGAATTGAATGTAAGTCGCAAGGATTTTGAAAGAAAACTTAAAGAGCTAAGGGAGCATTTTGAGGATTTAATTGATGAAGAAACATTAGTTTTACTCACTGCTTACCTTTTTGGCTACGAATATGTTAGTACCGTTTCTGAAATTCCTTTCAGGAAAGGAAAGGTTGTGTTAAAAGGAATCGTAGACAATTTAACTGAGCCAAGAGAAATTAAATTGAAAAATGGAGAAAAAGCGCTTTTTGCATCAGCAATACTTAGAGATGAGACAGGATCTATTAAAATACTTCTCTGGGACAATGCAGCCAAATTAATAAAGACAGGAGAATTATTTGAGGGAGATTTTGTTAAAATAAAAGGATTCATAAGGAGAAAAGACTATCCAGTTATATCTGTAAGAGATTCAACAGATATAGAAGTTATCAAAAGAAGAATTGAGGAATTTATTTGTAAAATTTTGGAAATTCAAAAGTTTAACGGAAAAGTAAAAGTGTTAATGGCTTTAAATGGCAGAATAATGGTTGCAATAGCTGCAGGTGAAGCTGCAAAGGAAGTTTTAAACTTTAAAGATAAATTTGTGAAAGTAGTTGGTATACAGAGAGAAAATCTTATTTTTATCAACAAAGTTGTAGGAAAAATTGAACTACCAGAATTCGAGCCAAAAATAAAATTTACACAAATTGAGAAAATTATACCTCTTACTTATGTAAACTTAAAAGGACGTGTAAGTGGAATTGGTGAAGTAAAGAAAATCAGGGGAAAAGATGTAGCTGAAATATACATTTCAGATGAAACTGGTAGAATTAGATTATTACTTTTTGATGAAAATGTTCAAATCTATAAGGATGTGGATGTAGGAGACTATATTGAAGTTTTTAATGGCTTCTCTAGAATAGGTCGGGATGGGGAAATTGAAATTCACTGCGATAATGAAACGTTTGTCATACTTAGAAAATTACAGCCGAATTTTACTATTCGCCGAGAATAGATTTAAATATCGATAGGAATTTATTATTTTCCTTTTTTAACCCTATTGAAACTCTAATGTGCAAACCTTCAAGACCATAGAGTGATTTTAGATTTCTAACTATGATTCCTTGTTTCTTAAAGTCATCTAGGTTAATCTCTTTGTTTATTTTAATTAATACAAAATTTGCATCTGAACTAAAAACTTTTATGTCTTTTAATTTTTTTAATTCTGATATCATTCTTTCTCTTTCATTAATTATTTTATCCTTTATTTTTTTAAACCAGTCAACCATTTCCAGTGCAGAAACTGCGGCAATATAGCCAATCTTAGATATTCCGAAAGGCAATCTAATTTTCTCCAAATTTTTGGCAACTTCGGGTGAGCTAATAGAATATCCTACTCTTAAACCAGCCAAACCAAAGAATTTTGAGAAAGTTCTAATTACTATTAGATTATCATACTTTTCAACAAAATCAACAACAGTTTGATTTGAAAACTCAGCATAGGCTTCATCTACTACCACATACCCGCTGGATTTCTTTAGAATCTTTTTTATTTCTGATTTTGGAATTGCATTTCCAGTAGGATTGTTCGGAGAACAAATAAATAGTAAGCTAAAATCATCATCTATTTTTGAGGAATCGATGTTGTAATAAGGAAAATTTAAAAGCCTGATTGAAGCATCTTTTAGCATAGAGTAGAGAATGTACATCGTATAACTCGGCATGGGTATTATTACTTTATCAAGCGGTTCTAGAAACAAATCGCAGATATTTCTTATAATTTCACTTGCACCGCATCCAAGACTTATTTTATCTTCATTCACGTTCAAGTATTCTGAAATCTTTGATTTTAACTTTCTATATTTCGGATCAGGATACCTGTTCATATTTCTTAAAGCTCTGGAGCATTTTTTTAGCAAATTGTTCGGAGGAGGATAAGGATTCTCATTTGAACCCAGCTGCACAATTTTCGAAAGAGGAATTCCCCATCTCTCTTTTAGGTCCTCTGGCAAATCACCTGCATCGTATGGATTAATAATTTTTACAACAGATCTCAAAATATCTCCCCTTATATTTAAAGAACCGCTCTTATTTTAAAACTATCTTTTAAATAAATTTGCTAAAAAATTTTTAAAATTTCAAAGATTATGAGTTTGAAATAAAATAAAAAATTAAAGTCTTAAAAAATTTAACAATTTCTTACTCCATTCCAAGGTCTTTTTTTAGATTTTCAGCCACTTTCTCTAGGTCTTCCATTGGAACGAACTTAAATTCTTTTTCTTTCACTCCTGCCAATGCCCAAAATAGTCTGGCTATTATGGGTACCATTTTACCTGCATATCCAGGAGTATGTGGTAGTAGTGATGCTGCGAAATCTCCCAACTTTTCTAACATGTTTTTATCTAATTCTGATAGTTTTTCACTAGCAAAACCTAATATAGATATTCCAGATCCTATTATTCTCTCTCTTCTTGCATAATATTTGGCAGCTTCGCTGGTTATGCGATGTACTCCCATTTCTATATCCCACCTATCGCTAAATGTTTAAGCCAAGTCTTAATCAGAAATTGTAAAGCTGTTTTTAAATTTTAAGGTTCAGTTTATTTAAAGTTTACTTATTTTTCTGAAATTATGACCATCTTTATCAAAGATTTCGTGCATATACAGTATCAAATAATTAAATAAAAAATAAATTATAATTTATTTCAATAAAAAATTTAGATATCTAGGTACTTCATTATCTCCCAGGGAGTGATATACAGGCAGTACTGGTTCCATTCGTCAATTTTTATGCTCATAAAAGCATCATAAATGTGAGATCCTAGTACCTTTTGTAAAACTTCATCGGTTGATAAATGATCCAAAGCATCTCTAAGAGTTGTGGGTAATTCCTTTATACCGTATTCCTTTCTTTCTGATGGGCTGAGTTCATACACATCTTTCATGATTGGATCTCCAGGGTCAATTTTCTTTTTAATACCGTCTAAGCCTGCCGCAACTTGTGCAGGAATTGCTAGATAGGGATTGCAGCTTGGGTCTGCAACTCTATACTCAATTCTAACTGCTGAAGGTCTCTTGAAGTATGTTGGAACTCTAACTAATGCAGATCTATTTCTTGGACTCCAGCAAATGTAAATTGGTGCTTCAAATCCTGGAACTAATCTCTTGTATGAATTTACAGTGGGTGCGCATATTGCTGTCAAAGCCTTAGCATGTTCGAGCAAACCTCCTATGTAATATCTAGCCTTCTGGCTTAACATGAATTCATCGTTTGGATCGGCGAACAGCGGTTCACCTTTAAATGGTTCACCTTTCCATAAGCTTTGGTGGATATGCATACCGCTTGCGTTATCCAAGTATAGAGGTTTGGGCATAAATGTTGCAATCCAACCTCTTTTTGCAGCAAGATTCTTCGCTGCAAATTTGTACAAGTAAAAAGCATCTCCTACTTCGACTGGATCTTTGGGTTTGAAGTCAAGTTCTATCTGTCCAGCTGTGGCAACTTCGTGGTGGTGACACTCCACGATAACTCCCATTTTTTCTAGATAATAAACTAGCTCGTTTCTGTACTCAACTGTAGAATCTTCTGGAGGAGCTCTGAAATAACCCTCTTTTGGTCTAATCACAAAACCTCCTGGTTTTAACTCTGGGCTACTTGGCATAATTCTTGGAGGACCCCAGGAATCTCCAGCACCTCCAGCAGGAGAGACCCATAAGTCCCACACGAGTTTTGTTGGATCTAGGTTCTCAAAAACGAAGAATTCTATTTCTGGTCCAAATATCGCGCTCCAACCCTTTTCTTTGAGTTTTTTCTCAATCCTTTTAGCGACATATCCTCTGGGGTCACATTTAGCTTGCTCAAGACTCCAAGCTTCCAAGATATCTCCAAACATTATTGCAGTTTTATGTATAGGGTCTGTAATCCAAGGTACAACTCTTATCGTTGATGGATCTGGCATCCAGACCATGTCACTTTCTTCAATTGTTTTAAAACCTCTTATAGAAGAACCGTCAAATCCTATTCCCATTTTAAATGGAGTATCGTCGAAGAATTCCCTTGCTGGTATTGAAAATGTCTGTAGAATTCCTCTAATATCTGAGAATGCGCAAAGGACTTGCTTTATTTCATTTTTTTCCAGTAACTCCCTAACCCTCTCAATTTCATCCATCGCAAAATCACCATCAAGGAATTTGGCAACTGGTATATAACTTTTGTATTTTATAGGAAAGTCTAAAAAATTTTCAAGAATTTGGAATTTTTTTAAATAAATTATATTATTATAATATCAGTTTATAATAATTATCAGGAGACAAAATGGTAAAAAGTAGCATTATTTATTAATAAAGGAAAATTTGCAGAATTTTAGAGTTAAAAATTCTTAAATGTTCTTAAATTCCTTATCTTTCATATTTAGGATTTTCCTAATTATTTTGGCTGTACTACAAAGCTCACAATCTTCTTTTGCATTTATTCTGACAACCTTTGTCTTTAATCCTCTTTTTCTAAGCTCATTTTCCAGCCATTTTTCATCAAAGTGTTGATCGTAACCAAGAGCTATTATATCAGGTTTAATTTCCTGTATTGGTTTAAATATATCCTTTTCATCGCCAAGAATAGCCTTATCAACGTATTTTATAGCCTCTACGACTTTTCTTCTTTGTTCTTCTGGAATTACTGGTTTTGGTTTATGTTTAACATTCTTTTCCCTAGCTACAATAACTACTAGCTCTGTACCTAGTTTTTTTGCCTCCTTTAAGTATCTTATATGCCCAGGATGAATTATATCAAATGTTCCGGTAGCAACTACAGTTATTTTCCTTTTCACTCTTCCACCAGCTCAACCTCTAGCACTTTTCCATTTCTATCATAGCATTTCCACGAATTTTCATCAAAAGGATAAGCTACAATTATATGAACATCACCGAACCTAGAGAATACTTCTAAATCCTGATCTGATGGTTCTAAACACTCCGTTGGATGACTATGTGCAGTACCTCGCACTTTAATTCCTATTGGCAATACGTCAGTTTTTAAAATGCCTCCGAATCCGCTAGAAATGAATGGTAAAATAATTATCTCGTTAATTAGGTTTTTTCTACCGCCCAACAATGCAACAAACTCGTCTGGGTATATATCTTTGGCTGCAGCTAGAATAAGTTTGATTAAGGATTTACTAATTCTTATTTTTTTCTCCTCACTCATGTTAATCAAACTATTTCCTAATATTTTAACTTAGTTTCATTAATTTCTTTAGAAATTAGTAAGCATAAATTTTTCCGTAGGGCCTTTTACTCACTGGGATTAATTTCATGAATTTTCCAGAAAGTAAATCGTCTAATTCATATCCAAAGTATTTTGCAAAATCTCCAACATGTTTTTCGAGGATCTTCCAGTCATCATCATCCATTTCTACAACTCCGACTTCTTTACCGAGTTGATAATCTTCTACTTTTCCTCTCAGATAAATGACACCTCCATGCATACCAGTGCCGATGTAGTGGGCGTAATGTTTCTCTTTTTTTAAACCAATTCCAAGTATAATTACTATTCCGCCAGCCATATATTCTCCAAGGAAATCCTGTGAAGTTTTGCCTATTACGAGCACGGGAACTTTATCCTTGTATTCCTTCATGTGGATTGCTGCCCTGTAACCAACACTCTCTTTTATGAATATTCTTCCACCCCTCATAGCCATTGCTACGACATCTCCACCTCTGCCTTCAACTATGATTTCTCCATCGTTCATAGTGTTTCCAATTCCATCCTGTGCATTACCATGAACTATAATTTTATGTCCATTTAGAAATGCACCGAGGTCATTTCCTGGAGTTCCATAAATTTCTATTTCCAACTTGATATCATTTGGAAAGTATAGTCTAGTACCAATGTATCTTTGCCCACATACATTTTTTAGTACAATTTTTCTAGCACCTTTAAGTGCACAGTATCTCATAAGATCATTGAGCTCCTTATGCTTTAAATCGGATGCATCGATCTCGGCTGTGCGTTGATTAAACTTAATATATCCCATTAGTGCATCAAGTTTCCTAACACCGTTAAGATAAGAATCTATGCCTCTCTCTCTCACTCACCAGCCCCCTTAATACCTAGTACCTCAAGCTCCCACTCCTCTAAACCTACACCTCTCAATTGATCTCTATTACCTCTTAAGCTTTCTATTGCATTGATACCCATACCACCAAGCATTTCTTTAATTTCTAAACTCCAACCTCTTAATAAGTTTACCAATCTTTTTGCAGCCTCTTTTGGATTTAATCTCTTTACGAGATTGGGATCTTGTGTGCATATACCCCAGCTACACTTTCCTGTGTGGCATCTTTGGCACATAGTGCAACCCATTGCAATTAATGCCGCTGTACCAATGTAAACTGCATCAGCACCGAGAGCAATTGCTTTTACAACGTCAGCACTGCACCTTATACCTCCAGATGCAATTATCGAGCACTTATTTCTTATACCCTCTTGTCTTAACCTTCTATCTACAGCAGCAATTGCTAACTCTATTGGAATGCCAACGTGATCTCTTATTATCTTTGGAGAAGCTCCAGTTCCACCTCTGAATCCATCGATTACTATTATATCTGCTCCAGCTCTAACCATACCGGATGCTATAGCTGCTACGTTGTGTACAGCAGCGATTTTTACAGCAACAGGTTTTTCATAGTTTGTAGCCTCCTTCAATGCGTAGATTAATGTGGATAGATCTTCTATTGAATATATATCATGCTGAGGAGCAGGAGATAAGGCATCAGTACCCTCAGGAATCATTCTAGTTTCTGAAATTTTTTCTGTAACCTTTTCTCCTGGTAAATGTCCTCCTATACCTGGCTTAGCACCCTGACCTATTTTTATCTCTATTGCTGCGGCACAATTTAGGTATTCTGGATCTACACCAAATCTCCCGCTTGCGCACTGAACTATTGCATGTTTTCCGTATTTTTCTCTGAGCTCTTTTGGAAATCCTCCCTCTCCTGTGTTGAAGTATGTTCCGAATTCAGCAGCAGCCATTGCAAGGGCTTTAAATGCGTTGTAGCTAATTGCACCGTATGACATTCCTGCAAAAAGTATTGGAGTCTCAGCTACTAAGTTTGGATGCAGTTCAGTTTTTATTTCCACGTCATCGGCACCGTTAAATTCAATTTCTAGGCGGTCTGGTTTTCTTCCTAGGAATACTCTGAGTTCCATTGGTTCTCTCAATGGATCAATTGATGGATTTGTAACTTGAGAAGCGTTTAGAAGTATATGATCGAAATAAACTTTAAAAGGTTTATCGTTACCACATCCTGTTAAGATAACACCACCAGTTTCAGCTTGCTTTTTAATATCCTGTATAACTTCCCTTGTCCAATAAGAATTCGGCCTGTAAGTTGTGGGGTTCGGTCTTACTATTAAAGCTTTGGTTGGGCAGAATATTACGCATCTTAAGCAACCAACACACTTTTCTTCTTGGATTTTTATTTTTCCATCTTTATCTCTTGAAAATACTCCAAAAGAACACTGCTGAATACAAGCACCACAATCTATGCATCTATCTTCTATTCTTTCGACGATAAAGTCATTGAGAAGGTAGGACTTCATCTAAATCAGCCTCCAATCTTCCAATTATTGGTTCTCCTCCTGGAGGAGTCCAAGCTCTATCTAATTCTGGAGAAACTGCTCTTATTGCAGCCTCTTCTGATGAAATAAATAAATATTCATCAACTTCTCCAGCGGTAATTGGTCTAAGTCTAATTCTATCTGTAAGACCGAACATCTCCCCGTGTCTTGCCACTATAACTGTGAACGGTCCGTTAAGGAGTAAAGGTCCATAGACCATTCTTAGCGTAGTGTAGAATTTTTTCCTTTTTTCATCCATGTGATCTATGATGTGCCACAAAGGTGGAGCAAAGATCTTTGAGACTACTTCTATTGGGAGCTTTTGTTTTCTCATCAGCAGATCTATAGCGTAAGCGATTACCTCAGTATCTGTATAAAGTGTGCAATAGTAGCCAAACATTTCAAGGTATCTCCTGTTTGTTCCATAGGATGAAAGCTCACCGTTGTGTACAACTGCCCAATCTAGAATTGAGAAAGGATGAGCTCCTCCCCACCAGCCTGGTGTATTGGTTGGAAATCTGCTGTGTCCAAGCCATATGTATCCTTTGTATTGATCGAGCATGTAAAATTCTGCAATATCTTCGGGATATCCAACACCCTTGAAGACACCCATGTTTTTACCAGAGGAGAAGACGTAAGCATCATCTATTTTTGTGTTTATGTACATAACCTTGGAAACTACGTAATCGTCATCGCTTAAGACTTTATCTTTTCCTTTTTTCTGTGGTATCACAAAATATCTCCACAGCAACGGCGGATCAACTACATTTGCTTCAGGGTTAGTTGGAATTTCCTCATCATCGACTACATCAAAGTTCTCATTTAAAAATCTATCTACAGCTCTTTTTGCTTCTATATTACCGTCTTGAAACATTACATGAAGCGCATAACAATCTCTGAACTTTGGATATAACCCGTAAACAGCATAACCTGCTCCAAGACCGTTTCCTCTGACTTTCATGTTTTTTAATGCAGTAACTACCATTTCACACCCAAATCTTTTTCCAAGCTTGTTCATAACTCCGAACAATGCACAAGCTTGAATGTCCTTTTCGGGAGTTCTTCTTCCCATAGCTTATCACCAAGCAAATTAAAGTCGAAAGAATCTTTAATGAATATATATTTAAAAGCTTTTTCAGGTTTTAATTTAGCATGTAATTATTTATTAAGCTTAATTAAATTAATTTTTAAATAGTGTACAATGTTTTTGGAATTAAGGTCTGAAATCAAAAATACTGGTTAAGGTCTTCGATTAAAAAGCTCAAGGTTTAGCTTGCTGTAAGTTTAATTAGTCAAATATCGTTTGATAATTTTTTGATTAACGAATAGAAAAATTTAAATATACCTTATACTAACTATAAGTTAGGTTAGTTTAGTAAAGAAACGAAGGTTAGGGAGGTGAAATAAAATGTTTAGAAGGTGGGTGTTCGATCCGTTTGAAGAAATAAGAAGAATGCAAGAAAGATTCGGAAGATTGCTTGATGAGTTCGAGAGAAGTACAAGAAGATTCATTGGATCTGAAGCACCAGAATTTCCAGTGGATGTAATAGAAGAAGAGGACAAAATAAGGGTTCTAGCGGACTTACCAGGATTCAAGAAGGAAGACATAGAAATATACTTTGAAGACGGAAGCCTAGTTATAAGGGCAAAGAGGAAAGAGGAAATTGAAGAAAAGGAAAGAGGGTACATTAGGCAGGAAAGAAGATACGGTGAAGTTTTCAGAAGAATATCGATACCGGTAGAGGTTGAAATAGAAAATGCGAAGGCAAACTATTCTAACGGTGTATTAGAGATAATACTTCCAAAAGTTGAGAAGACAAAGAGAAAATCAATTAAAATAGAGTAAATTTACTAATTTAATTTTTCATTGATATTTTTTATATTTTAATGAACATTTTAGCAACATCGCTTACTCTTAACACTCTTATCTTCTTTCCATCATTAAAATCTTGCAGATCTCGTATCCTTTACAAATTTTCTTACCGTATCAAATTCCCTTAATTTTCCGAGAGCCCATACCGCGTAGATAACAAATTCTGGATCTTTAATTTCTTCAATCTTACTAATTAACTCT
>CAZCHG010000027.1:0-2632 GCA_964498465.1 uncultured archaeon
GGAGCAATTAAGACTGTCAGGGCTGCAATGATTAAGAAAAATTTATATTTCATACGGTACAATTTCCCATTAATCGTTCTTAAAATTTTCCAAATTTTTATTACTCTTCTTACAAGATATTAAGTAAATCCAAAATAGTTTAGGACCCTCCTACATGATTACATGGATACTAGAATAACATAGGTACTAAAATTGGTGATATCAGGAAACAAAGTATATAAACAGGCAGATAGGGCTAATCACAACGTTTTGAGAATTGGGGGAGTTTATGAACGTAGGAATGAACTTACATTATGTTGCAATCCCCTTTATTCTGGCAGCTATAATTCTGCTTTGTGATATTTATTTAGTCTATAAGAGAAACTTCAGAAGATTCTGCATAGGATATCTTTTAATTTTTGTTGGGTTCGTAGCGTATGTATTAGAATTTTTATTAAATGATTTCACTTTGCTTGAAGTGTTTTCGCATTCATCTAGTGCACTTCCAGTTTCGCTAAAGCTCTCTGCTTCCTGGAGTGGTAGTGGTGGATACATACTTTGGTGGTTGTTCATCTTTACAGTTATTGTATCAATCAAGAGGTTGAAAGTAAAGGAATTGGGTGACTTGGATAAGAAAAGATTGATGGTTTACAATGTAGTTATAATTTCGCTGTTTTTAATTGCTCTTTTAAATGGAGCATTTGATTGCTTACACTTTAAGCCTGCGGATGGACAAGGTTTAAATCCGCTGCTTAAATCTGTTTGGATGTATTTTCATCCACCAGCGACCTTTGTAGGTTATGCTCTTGCTCTGTTCGCGGCAATAGATGTATTTTTTAGTAAGCATAACACCTTTTTAATTTCTCTAGCATGGCTATTTATAACTGTAGCTAACATCCTTGGAGCGGTGTGGTCGTACTTTACGCTTGGATGGGGAGGTTACTGGGCTTGGGATCCAGTAGAGACATCTTTACTTTTACCTTGGTTAACTTTAACAGCTTATTTCCATTTTGAAAAGCTTAAGAATTTCTTTTTAAGCCTTACTGGATTCTCTATAGCTTTTGCAGCTTTTGTAACTAGAGGAGGAGTCTCTGTACTTCATGGTTTTGCAATCTCGTATGCTGGAGTTGCCATAATTGTTGTAGGAATACCTTTTTTGATAAAAGCGATAAGAGAGTTCAGGTTTGACACTAACGATCTAAAGGATGCTAGAGGTTTAACTGTTTTTTCTTTACTTTGTATATACATGATTTGCTTCCTAGGCCTACTTCATCAGTGCATTCAGATGGCGACATCTCAAAGGGTAGCCATAAATGTTGATTATTACAACTACTTGTCCGTCCCGTTTGTTGTGATTTTCCTGCTAGCTTTACCTGCTTGCAGCGCAAAAATAAAGAGATATCCACTGATAATATTTGGAACCTTAACTTTTTCAACCTTCTTAGCTGAGCTAGCAGCACTAGGATTTATAAGCTGGTGCAAAAGCTCACCACCTATTACAAATGCAATAATATCTTTTTTAATTCCAGTTTCACTTTTGAGCTTTTTAGGAGTCTTGAACAGTTTTATAAAAAAAATTAGCAGAAGTATTATAGGATTAAAACTAGTGCATATTTCTATACCGATTTTAATAATAGGAGTCGCTTTAAGTGGACCATATACGTATCACCAAAATCTTTTTAAATCTGCGGTGGTCGAAAAAGGAGAAAAAGTAGATTATGGAGATCTAAAGATTGAATTTTTAGATTCAAGATTTATTGGACCTGAAGGAAGAGTATCCATAGCTGGATTTACATCAATTCCCGAGGAAAGCTCTGCGGAATTTTTATTAAAAATAAATGATAATAATTGTGTAAGCTCAAAAATAAGGTTGAACTTAGCTCTTTATCTACGTGGTAGAGAGTACATGATCTCTGAACCATCTGTTTTGAATTGCGGGCTTGGAGAGTACTACTTTGTCATCCCAACTATCTACTCTTTTGATCTGTTAATGTTTCACTCAAAGTACATATACCAGCATGAAAAGAATGACTTGGTATTGAAATTGCTGGCAAAAAGCTTGAATTTAAATCGCTCAAGTTTTATAAATGAACTGAATTCATGGTCAGAGGAAAAATCTCATGTTAAAAGGGTTGCTGTAATTCTTTACAAATACATACCATACGTAAATCTTGTGTGGTTCTCTTTAATCCTAATGGTCCTTGGAGAAATCCTAAATCTGGTGGTGAGAAAGAAATGAAAGTACTTTTATTATCTTTATTGTTCATAGACCTTCTGCTTGCAGTATACTGCGTTTTGTTTGGACCCTATCCAAAATTTCTACCCCATGGAGACCCAACCTCGTATAGAATTTTGTACATGCATGTTCCGTTGGTTTGGAATATGTATTTTGCTTTTACTCTAGCTTTGATTTGCAGTATTCTTTACTTAAGGAAGGAAAAATCTAAATACGATCTAATTACATTTTGCTCAATAGTTCTTGGAATAATATATGGTATTGGAGGGATATCTGCTGGCATGCTTTGGGCAAAGGAGGTATGGGGATCTCCCTGGAGCTGGGATCCCAGACAAACTGCAACTCTTGTAGCAATATTGTCCTATGCAGGATATTTAGCGTTAAGGTACTCAATAACGGATGTTGATAAAGCAAGAA
>CAZCHG010000027.1:2732-15058 GCA_964498465.1 uncultured archaeon
TATGCAGGATATTTAGCGTTAAGGTACTCAATAACGGATGTTGATAAAGCAAGAACTATCTCTTCAGTTTATGCTGTAGCAGCATATGTTACAATTCCTTTAAGTTACATATCTTCTATAACCTTTAGAAGTTTACATGTCCAGCTACCACAGCAACCTTTAACGCCAGAAGCTCATTTTCTCTTAGCTGTAAAGGTACTTACATCATTTTTACTCTTTATAGCTCTGTTAAATTACTATTATCAAAACTCAAAAAGGGTACGGGGTTAGGAATGTATTGGGGTGTTTACGCCGCACTGTTAGTATACGTAATTGTTATTTTTCTATCATTTATCATTGGTAAGAGGGGAGCTGGAATTGAAGAGAAGTAAAGGAGTTTTAGCTATCATATTGGCAATTTTATTCTTAACGTTAGGATATCTGAGCATAACTTCATCTCAGTATTTAACTGTCTCTGATTTAAAGAAAATAAAATCTCCAAAAAGGGTTATAGTGATGGGGAACGTTACAAAAGGAAGTGTAAAGTTTGAGAAAGAATTGGAGTTTAAAATAAACGACGGGAAATATGAGGTCAAGGTGATTTATCCAACGTGGATCTTACTTGACAATGTGAGTGGATATGGAAGAGTGGTAGTCGAAGGTATATACTACCCTGACAAAAACTTGATTAAAGCTGAAAGAATTCAAACAAGTTGCCCATCTAAAGAAGAAATCAAAGCTTACAATATTTCAAAAGGTGTTCAGATTGCTAGAGGTACATGATGTTTGGAAAAAGTACGGGAAAACTTGGGTTTTAAAAGGAATAAATCTAAAGATAAATAAGAACGCTCTAGTTGGAATAGTAGGTGATAACGGTTCTGGAAAAACTACACTCCTAAAAATAATTTCCGGGCTAATTAAACCAAACAAAGGAAGAGTAAAACTTTTTAATTCGGACATAAGAGAAAATTTAAATTATAAATCTATGATTGGAATGCTTTTTCATGAAAATACTTTGTACGATGAGCTTACGGTCGAAGAGAATCTAAATTTTTATGCAAAGATTTACGGACTAGAAAAAATGAGTGATATAGCAGCTGAAATTTTTAAAAGAATGAGACTTGAAAATTACAAGGATACAAAGGTCAAAGACTTATCTCATGGAATGAAAAGAAGAGTAAATCTAGTTAGAGCATTGATTAATAACCCTAAAATAGTTCTTCTAGATGAACCACTGTCTGGATTAGATGAAAAATCTAGAAAAACAGTTAAAAAAATTATGATTGAGTTATCAAATGAAAAAATAATAATATTTACATCACCAACCGAAGTTAATATCGATTGCATTAAATATAAGCTTATTAACGGTGTTTTAGTCAAATGAAGATTTATTGGCTAATTTTAAAAGATTTAAAGGTTGAGTTTAGAAGAGGTTTTGAACTTTTATCACTGCTACTTTTTGTTCTTTTAGTTTCACTTTTAATATCCCAATCATCTTATTTTCTATCGGAATCCGTTCTAGTACCATCTCTTTTCATCCTTGTAATCTTTATTTCAATTTTCGTATCAACCATGACTTTTACGAAAGAAATGGACAAAGGGACGATTTTTAGTATAAAACTGGCACCAGTGCATCCAAGTTTAGTTTTTACGTCAAAATTTATTTTCACATTTATTTTAGTTACACTTAATGGACTTATAGCAATTCTATTTTTAGTTCTCTTCTCTTCAGCCTATAATTTGCTTAACATACTTCATGTTTTCATTCTTTTTTCAGCGTATTTGTCGGTAGTATCATCATTTTCATCAGCACTAGCGATGTACTCTGAAAGTAGAAGCTCACTTGCATCTATGCTAATTTTTATATTTGTAATGCCCATAATACCATCTATTTTGAAAATGGATGTTTTAATTTTATTTATTGGGTTTCTTGTGATGTTTTTGACTTTTATTTTACTTTTTGACTATATAATGGAGGTTTAATCCAGTATCTTTTCCAAATATAGGAATTGAGGCAAAAGTAACTTTTTCTCTTGCTCCACGCAAGAAGCTCTCACAATAGTAGAGAGTATAAAGCCAAAGGGTTCAGCGGACATAGTTTTTTTATAGACACATGTCCGCCTTGGGACACATCACGTCAACTCCCTCAAGGTTCATCGGGAGCAAATCATCGGTCTTGCCCCTTTCAGGGTAATTTCTCTTTCCTTTTAGGGAAGGAAAAACCCACAACCCTTAGCAATCGTCACATCCTCTCTCATGAGGTTTCAACGCTTCGGTCACGGGCTAAATACGTTCAAACGTTCAAGGCACAAATTCTTGCGTTGCAGATTGTCTATCAATGAAAGTTGTTACTGCTCGCAAAGCAAATAATTAAACGCAAAAACACCTCAATTATAGTATACTTAAAAATTTTTAAATCAGCAAACAGTTGCTAAAAAACATAAAATTGCCTAAAACTTAGAAATTTACCTTCCAAAATCCGATTATAAGCCATAAAAAGAATTTAATCTCCAAAAATTGCGGTTATACTACGAAATTTGATGAAATTATAAGTACATCATCGAAAATTTACCAGTATTATCAATTGAGATTAAGATTCTTGTTCATACATAATTCCCCTGAAAAGAAACTGAGAAATATTAAAAGATTTTTTATTCACCAAATAATTTAGCTAGTTCTTCTTAAAAAAGCTTTAACTTTGAAGTTTTACTAAAGTTTTATTTTCTTAAAAAGCTCTTGCAAAACTCCCGTTGCAGGATAGTCGCCAGCTTGTATACGCTCAGCTATGTAAAAAATATCTGCAAAAAGAGTTTTGTCAACATTAACCAGCATTAATTTAGGAACTTTTAAATCTGGAGGAAATGTTCCATTAGATATTACGATGACCTTATCTATCCTCTCCTTTGAGTATCTGGCTATGTCAATAACATTCTCTAGTTCCCGCATAGTTAACGATTTTTGGTCCTCTTCTTTCACTTTAATGTCAATAACCACATTCTCGTCATCTTTAGTCACAATAAAGATGTCTGCTATTCTGTAGTTTCTTATTCCTCCTGGAGTTTCCAATTTCCTAGCTTTTGGATAATAATACTTCAAAAGATCTTTTTGTTTACAGAAATGAAATATTCGGATAAGACTTTGTCTAAGTTTCTCACTGACTTCAGCTGGCGGGAGATTTGGTGGTAGTATACTTGAAATTCTGTAGTAATCGTGTAACTTCAATCCTGCTATACTTCCTGCTTTTCTTACACTAGGTCTAATCCTGCTTATTGCGGATAAAAAATCTTTTCTTTCAATAAGATTTGCGTTTCTACTTCTTGCACACTCAAAAACTTCACACATAACTGCCAATACATCTCTAAGCTCTCTAATGCGAAATTCTTCGTAAAGTAATCTTATTCCGTCCTTTAAATGATTCATTTGTTCATTATTAAGCTCTATGTTAAAAGATAATAAATATTCTATAACAATATCAATTATTTCACTTAAACTAGGGGTTTTAAGGTCATAAAACAGATTAGGACTTTTTATTCTGCTAGCAAGAGGTGTACTTATTTTGTAAATGTTATTTAAAACTTCAGGGGTAATTGCTATAATTAAGATTAAATCAGACGGTCTTTTATCTATAAGTGATTTTAAACTTTTGTAAAATTCAGGTTCCGAATAAATGGTATCAATTTCGTCAACTATTAACACATATTTTCTTCTTCTAAGTAAACTGCCAAAAAAGTTTTTTAAATTTTCGTATTGTCTCACAAGATTTAAATCTATATTGAGTTCTGACATTCTTAAGTATTTCACTTTAATTTTAGGCTCCTTTACTTTATTTAGGTGATATTTTATATTAAGTAGAAGGTGAGTTTTCCCAGTTTGAGGTTTTCCCTGAATTACTATTAATCCAAAATCGCTTGATTGTTTAATAAAGCTAATAATTTCATCACGAATTCTCTTTCTTTCATTTCCGCCTAAAATGTGCACAACATCTGTACTTGGAACAGGTATAGCCTTTTCATAAGGATAAAAGGTAAATTGTACAAATAACCCCTATCTAAATCTAATAAGCCCATAATATTTACCCCCAATTAAATAGTGCTTATCCCCTCCTGGTGAAAGCTCATATAAATCGAAGTTTTTTTCGATAATGTCCCTTAGTTTTTGTTCAAAGGCTTCGTGAGATATATTTAACTTAGAAGTAACTATGTTCTCAACTTCTTTAATAGATGCCCAGCCTACCGGCCCAATAGCTCTGGAAATAGCGTCGTTTAGAGTTTTTATAAACTCTTCATCACTGACAGTAACTTTTATGCCAGATAGTGATGATAAAATTTGCTCAAGTTTGTCTAATCTTGAAGAATTCTGCGATAACTTATCTAGAATTTCATCAAGTTTTGCATAAATATTTTCTAGCTTCTTATAAACATCATCTGCTTTTATACTTTCTTTCTTTGCTTTTTTTGCTTTTTTTCTTATTTTTTTTATTTCTTTTTCCTTATTTAGCCCTTCAAGCTTTTCCCCTTCTTTGGTTTCTATTAGATTTCTATTTTGTTTGATGTATTTTATTAATTCATCTTTTTTTGGCCGTCGTTTACCAAAAACCTCGCTAATTTTTTTATTCTCTTTTTTTACAATATTTTTACAAAGATTAAACAGGAATTTATGATCAATTAAATTTAATTTCTCAGGTGACCAAATCATGTACTATCACATCTTTTAGAATGCTATTTTCACTTTTGATTTATTTTTTACCCAATCTTTAATTTTTTGATTTTGTAATGGAAATTACACGAGTTATTTTGTATATTTATCTTCTAAATTCCACCTCTGTTACATTTTTATGAGAATTTAGTTCTTTAAATACTCATTTTAATAAAATAAGGAAAATGATATATTTATAATGAAATTTTATTTTTAAATTTCAATTATTAATTTTAATTATTTTATAGTAATTAAAAAATAAATTTTACATATAAAGATAAAGTTTAATCTCAAATTTCAAGCATACTTCCAAATTTAAGGGAAAAATCTATATATCGGGAATTTACCCAAATTTTATGCACCAAACCAAAGTCTTCCTAAGCGAAGATGATTTGCCCAAGAACTGGTATAACATACTTCCAGACTTACCTGAACCTTTACCTCCTCCAATAGACCCGAAAACAAGAGAACCTGCCAAACCAGAGGATTTAGCAGTCATATTTGCAAAAGAGCTTATAAAACAGGAGATGAGTCAAGACAGATGGATAAAAATTCCTGAAGAAGTTAGAGAAATTTACAGACTGTGGAGACCAACGCCGTTATTTAGAGCAGTCAGACTAGAAAGAATGTTAAAGACTCCTGCAAGAATTTACTACAAGTTTGAGTCCGTAAGCCCCCCAGGAAGTCATAAACCAAATACAGCCGTTGCTCAGGCATATTATAACGCAAAAGAAGGTGTAGAAAGATTAACAACAGAAACTGGAGCTGGGCAGTGGGGTTCTGCTTTGGCATTTGGCTGCAGAATGATGGGTATAGACTTAACAGTTTACATGGTAAAGGTTAGTTATGAGCAAAAACCGTTCAGAAGAATTTTAATGGAATTGTGGGGAGCTGAAGTTTATCCAAGCCCTAGCAACAAAACAAAGTTTGGCTCTGAAATACTAAAAAAGGATCCAAACAATCCAGGAAGTCTGGGAATAGCAATAAGCGAGGCCTTAGAGGATGCAGTAACTCACGAAAACACGAAGTACGCTTTGGGTAGTGTTTTAAACCACGTTTTGCTTCACCAGACCATCATTGGACTTGAGGCCAAAAAGCAGTTCGAAGCAATAGATGATTATCCAGACTTAATAGTGGGTTGTATAGGGGGTGGAAGTAGTTTCTCAGGACTCTATTGGCCATTTTACTACGACAAAGTGAAAGGAAAAGCTGAAAAGGACGTTGAATTCCTTGCAGTAGAGCCTACTGCTGCTCCCAGCGTTACAAAAGGAATATATATGTACGATCATGGGGATACTGCGAGAATGACTCCCCTGCTGAAAATGTACACCCTAGGCCATGACTTTGTCCCGCCCCCAATTCACGCAGGCGGTTTAAGGTATCATGGAATGGCTCCAACACTTTGCTTGCTTGTGAACCACGGAATCGTAAAGGCCAGAGCCTATAACCAAGTTGAGGTCTTCAAAGCTGCGGAGATGTTCATAAAAGCTGAGGGACACATCCCAGCTCCAGAACCAGCCCACGCAATAAAAGCTGTCATAGATGAAGCTATAAAATGTAAAGAAAACGGAGAAGAAAAAACAATACTGTTCCTGCTATGTGGACACGGACATTTCGACATGAGAGCCTACGATGATTATCTAAGAGGTAAACTGAAGCCGTTCGAGTATCCTGAGGAAGAAGTAAAAAAAGCTCAAGAAAGATTGAAAAAGCTCTATCCTTGGATCGATAAACTATGATTTTTAATTTTGCGCGTTTTAAAACCATGAAAGAGATAAACTTTGAAAAAATTCTGAGAATATTGGGCTCCTATGGAATAAAAGCCTACGAAGAATATTCAAGATGGTCGAAAAAAGTGAAAATAGGATTTATCGTTAATCCAGTAGCAGGGATGGGTGGAAAACTTGGACTTAAAGGGAGCGATGGGCTTAAATTTTCGGATGGCCTAAAAATGGGCGCCGAACCAGTTGCACTGAAAAGAGCTGAGATCTTTCTCAATTTTATTAAGCCAATTAAAGATGCTTTGGACATATATTCGTGCTCAGGAGTAATGGGAGAGATTTGTCTTAAAAGAGTTGGAATTGATGCAAATATCGTTTACAATGCCGAAAACGAAACTAGTTCTGAAGATACAAAAAATGCAGCTAAGATTATGAAAAACCTAGTTGACCTGATAGTGTTCGTTGGCGGAGATGGTACTGCAAGAGATATCTGTAGTGCAATTGGAACTGAAATACCAGCCCTTGGTGTTCCAGCTGGGGTGAAAATGCACTCCTCTGTTTTTGCCCTTAACGTTAAAAGGGCTGCAGAACTTTTGGTCAACTTTGTCAGGGGTTGCTTCAGCTTTGAAGTCAGAGAAGTGATGGATGTCGATGAAGATGCCTTCAGATCTAATAAGATAAAAGTAAAACTTTTTGGGTATCTAAGAGTCCCTGTGGTGAAGGATTTCATTCAAACCAGGAAAAGTTTGCATTCCTACGAAAACATGGAAAACATTGCCCTTTTTCTGAAAGAGATAATCAAACCAGATTCTCTTTGCGTTCTTGGTCCAGGAGGCACAGTCTATGAAGTAATGAAGTACTTTGGAATAAAGAAAACACTTTTAGGTGTCGATCTAGCAGTTAATTGGAAATTAATTGCAAAGGATGTAGGGGAGTCAGATATTCTCAAAGCTTTAAATGAACATAACGAAGCGTATGTAATTGTGACACCAATAGGTGGACAAGGATTTCTGTTTGGAAGAGGAAACCAGCAGATAAGTTCTAATGTTTTAAGAAGGATAAAAAAGGAAAATATCATTGTTATTGCAAGTGAATCCAAAGTGAAAGAATTGCCTGAGCTAAAAATTGATCTGGATGATCAATATGTTTTAGAAAAACTTAATGGATCAATAAGTGTCATTACTGGTTATAGAAAATTCCTAAAAGTTAAAGTAGTTTACTAATTCATCGATAAAACTTTTGATTAATGTGTATAAAATAAATTTTCCTGGAGAAATTATCGCTTAGATGCTCATTAAAGTACAAATAGACTTTAAAGTTTTTAGTAAATATTTGCTGGCATTTAAAGGCCGGATTGAAATTACAGAGCATCGCTAAGAAAGCCTCGCTTTTCAAGGCAGGGGTGAATCAGTGGAGACGGGAGGAGTTGGTGGAGCGTTAGTTTTTATAAAGCTTTGTTCTGGTTTATCGATGTCGGGCGGGTAAGGAAGAGCTAAACAAGCCCCCGCAAGGCTATAGCCCACCTCTCTGCCTTGCGGACAGGTTGGGTTTTAATGGGTGCTAACCTACCCTCGTGCACACCCGATGAGAGGTGAGGCTGAGGATATGCACAAACCTCCCTGCTAGGAATCCTTGCCATTCACAATAGATCAGAAAGCGTGTTGGTAATATATAAATACTCACCATCAGGAGTATTTAAGGAATTTACAAATCACCAACACACTTTCCGATCCACTGTTCATGGCGGGGAGGTCAACTGAAGGTAAACCATCGTTAACATTAATCTTAGCCTCAACCTGAACCTGTAAACAGATGATTGCACCTCTAGTGCAAGAATATCTCTAATTACCTTGCGTATAAAATAATCCCTTCATCAAGTACAATAAGTTTATCAGCATATCCTGCTGCAGGGTCAAGATTGCACAGAACAAAAAATGTAACTTCTATTTGTCTGGAAACAACTGTTAATTTACCTTCAGTCACTAAGAAAGTTCCATCCGTAAAGTGAGACGAATTAGGGGAGAAAAGAAGAGGGCTGTGGTAATTAATTTTTGTGTGATGCAATAAACTCAGCCCAGCGATTCGCTTTAAACCGTATCCTCAAAATATCCCCAACAACTCCCACCGACCTCCTCCCAGTCCTAAACAGTAGTTCCGAAAGTGAAATATTTGGCAATCAGATAAAAATTATGGAGGATTTTTAAGGAAAAATAACCTCATTTAGATAAGCCTAATTGTCAACTTTCGGAACCACTGTTAAAGGGCGAGAGGTTTCCCAATAGGGGAACTTCCCACTCCACTACCTTGCGGTAGCTTCACAGGGTCGGTTTGGCGTCATCAGGCCGGGTCGGAGCGACCCTCTGAAGGACAGATAAGAGAAAAGGGAATGAAAATGTTTCGAGAAGATTGCAACCCTCCTACAACATCTTCAACATAATCTAAACCAACCTCCTACTCCCTTCCTCCCCTAATTCCTCTCCGCCCTGAAGGGCAAACCTCCTTAGCGACATTTTGTGAAGAATACTGTAGACACCTTCACTGGTTTTTGGCCAATTTCAAAGTAACCAGTGCATTCGTTTCTTGACGAACTCTGTAGTCTTTCTTAGATTATTTTAAGGAATAAGTCGGAATACGAGAATTAATACTGCTACAAAATAATTGTAGATCTATAATTTTGCAAAAAAGACGTAAAAGGAAAAAGCTATGTCTTTGAGTGTTACAAGGCATTCAAAATAATTTATAAAAGTTAAATTTGCGGTGTTTAAGTTCATCTCCTTAGCTTTTTTAGTTTTACTACACAATAAACCACTATTGCTACAAGGATGAAGTTTAAACCTATTACTGCGTAAACCCATGCTGGAATAACCTCTATGACTTCTTCTTTCTTGACTTTTGGCATCAAATCAAGCTCTTCAAGAGGATTGAATCCTACTTTCATCCACTTAGCGTTCATTTTCTTTATTGAACCTTGATTTCCTAGATCTATGACTCTTAAAACTGAAACATATTCCTCTGGCTTATGATCCAACATTAACACATTACATCTAAGCCTAGCCCACCACCACCTATAAGTTTTGAAGTCCTTGAAGTATTCTCGTTTTACATTGCAATCCTTGAAGACTTTGCTCCAGTTCCAGCCAATAACTATTGCCTTTGCGTTCCCACTTTTATCTATCTTAACGTAAATTCCAGCAATGCTCTTGTACTGATCGTACATTTTTTCCTTTATATCGCTCGGAATGTACATGACAGCCATTCTTCTTTTTCCAACCGTAGAATCAAGCACTTGTTGCAGTGCATCATCTTTGCACCAAGGAGGTAAAGCCCATACAACCCAACTTTCTCCTTTCGACAAATTGATCGGATGGTACTTGTTCAAATATTCTGCAATGTAAAGTCCACTTATGAGTCCTGGACATATGTGGTTGTGAAATTCCGCAGCTTTGAGCAACTCATAACTCATACCTTTTTTCCAAACTGCAACAATTGTAACTATGCTGAACTCGTTACCTCCGAGCGTTTTATTAACAAAGTTGTTGTGCCAAGCTTTAGCTCCGTCTTCGGTTATTAAAACGTCTGGATCGATCTCAACCTTAGATATTTTCTTAAAAATCAAATCTAAATCAATTTTCATGAATTCAGACAGGTTCACTTTTCCTGAACTCTCATGCTCAAGCCAGAGCTTAAGTAAACTACTGTTAACTTCCATGTAAATGCAGCAGTTACTCTTTTTATCAAAGAATGCGAACCATAATGGATCGTTAAAGGATCTGTGAACAACTACTAAATTTCCTTTGGTTCTCGACGCACCGCTAGCGAACATTACTCCATCTAACGCTTTTTCTGTGGAGTATTCTCCTATTTTTGCCATATATCCAGCATCGGTAATTACTAATAAGTCTTTACTTCCTTTTTCAATTTTTAGCTCTTTTAATGCAAAGTTAGCCGCCTTGTATGCCGTAAGATGCAATATTGAAATTTGATCAACTCCAACAAAATCTGCAAGTTGTTTTAACTCTGGATATTCTTTTAAAATCTCCTGAGCTCCAGCAGAACCTACAGAAATCAAGAAGCACAGGAAAATTGTAGCTAGAAAAATTTTCAGCAATTTCATAATTTACCACCTAGTATTACTAATTTTAATGTTTTTTATTAATTTATATTACGTTTTAATTTTATTATAAATAACTTTTAAAAAAAATTTAATTAAAAGTGTTAAGAAAAGAGAAAATTGGCTAAGGAATTCTCCGAAAATTGAAGAGGAAAAACGAGTAATCAAGCTAAGTTACATCATGTTCATCTTTTATTTCGCCAAAGACTTCTTCAATTAGATCCTCTAGCGTCACAAGTCCTACAGCTTTACCATCATCTGTTTTTATTATAGCCATATGCGTTTTGTTTTTCTGCATTTCTCTTAAAACATCATCAACCTTCATGGAGTCGTTAATTACAAGAATTTTTCTCATAATTTCCTTTACGGGAGTATTCTTGCTTTTGGTTAGTGCATCTTTTATGTGAACCATTCCTATAATTTTTCCATCGCTTCCGCAAACTGGAAATCTTGAGTAACCAGTTCTCACAGCCTTTTCTATCAAGCTTTGTACAGTATCGCTATCCTTTAAGCTTACAACTTTTTCAAGCGGTACACAGATATCCCTTACTTTCGTCTCATCAAACTCAAATATCTCCTCAACGAGCTTTTTCTCATCTCTTTTTATAGTTCCCTGATATACGCCGATCTCCAGCATTTTCTTTATTCTGTCCTCAGTTATAACTAATCCTTCCTTTCTCTCCTTTCCTAAAACTTTAAGTATTGTATCGGATAACCTTGCAAATGCTTTTACCGCAGGGTAAAAGATAACTCTAATCCAGTAAAGGGGTTTAGCTACTTTAAACGCGAACCTTTCATTGTTAATCCCATAAGCCTTTGGCAGAGCTTCGCCGAAAATAACGATTAGTAAAGTCATCACTGCTGTGGCAATTCCAATTCCAATGTTTCCAAAGAGATACATTGCGAGAGCTCCTGCAACTATTGATGCCGTAATATTAACTATGTTGTTACAAATAACTATTGCTCCAACAACTTCATCTGCATTATCCAAAAGCTTATCAAGAATTAATGCGTTTTTGTTTCCCTTAACAGATTCTTCCTTTACTCTTATTCTATCAACAGAAACAAATGCCATTTCTGCTGCTGCAAAGAATGAAGACAGGAATATCAAAATACATATGAGGGGGATTGCAATTATTAACATATTCCTACCCTTTAAAAGCACTCAGCTTTAATGAACCCTAAAATTTTAATCTACTTTTAATTATATTTTTAAAGATTTTTCCTTTTTAACTTTGTTTGCTCTAATTTGATAGCAGATTAGAGAATCTGACTAGGATTTTTTATCAATTTTCCTTTTAACATCCTTGGCAATAAGCAAGGAGAAATTGTGTTTAAAATACTCTGAAAACAAACTAGTAAAGTGCAGAATTTGATGTCTTTAAAAATAGGGTTTTGGTGGACTGTTTTGCTTAGATTTCCTGATGTCGAAAGATTTATAATTTGGCTTAATAAATTTAGAGTTGTAAGCCACGGTAGCTCAGCTGGCAGAGCGTGGCCTTGGTAAGGCCAAGGTCGCGGGTTCGAATCCCGCCCGTGGCTTGAATTTAAATTTTCTAAAAGTTTTCTTAGTCTTTCTTCCAAAACAGAGCTAATATCAATACCTAATTCTCTAGCTCTCTGTAATAGATTTTTATCTATCTTGCTAAAATCTAGTTGGTTATACAACCGGTTATATAACTTGCTATCTGAGCTATCTGAGTTGTTATCTATTGAAATCAAGAACTTATTTTTATCAATTTCATAAATTGTAGCTTCTTTTCCAATTAGATCCTTATATTCCTTAGTTAATTTAATTAATTGATACTTTATTCCTTTTT
>CAZCHG010000028.1:0-14954 GCA_964498465.1 uncultured archaeon
GATACAAAAGCCATGCACATACATAATACCTAACCAAATACCTGTATCTCTTAAACAATCCAGATTCTAGTGCTATCTTCTCCAATTCTTCTAACTTCTTTGCTAGATTCATAATGTATTAAATTATTATCATCTTATATAAATCTTTCTGTTAAAGGGTCAGCACCCTACCGTTGTTAGCTTAAATAACTATGACTTTATTTACCAAGGAATGAGACCTCTCCGATAATGTTCGTTAAATAAAATAAAAGAAACTAGCTGTGCCTGTCTTGCTTTCTAAAGAGAAAGTGGAGAATTGAATTATGGTGGAATTGACCTTGTGTATTTCTTCGCTTAAAAAATATAATCTCGCAGATAGCGTTTTAGGAGAGTTATTTTAAAAGCAAAATAATGAATGGTTAGACTTATCGCCTTAAGAAGCAGATACGAATATGATGAGATTATACCCATCCTTATGGTGCTTTACTTCTTCCGTTCCCCTCTCCTTTAAGGAACTTAGAACTTAAACCCTATCATAAATCCTTTCTCTTTTATCGATTTTTAGGATGAAGACGACTTTATTTTGCTTATCGACGAGGTAGATAACCCTATAATCACCTACTCGAATCCTGTAAACATTCTTTTCACCTTTCAGCTTTTCATAAGGTAAAGAAAAGGGATCAGAGAGCTTATCTATTGCTGAGAAAATTCTTTCTCTTGACTTTGGATCAAGCTTTTCAAGAAACTTAAAAGCTTTTCTGTGAATTTTAACCCTGAACATTTAATAGCCTCTTAGCCTCTTCAAGATCTATTCCTTCAAGCTCTCCCCTTTCGTAAGCTTCTATATCTCTCCTAATCTCCTCAAGCTCCTCCTTGCTCAACTCAAAGAACCCCATAAAATTCTCGATCTTTTCATCCATCTCCTTAAGCTTTTCCTTAATCTCCTTCAAAAGCTCAATTACTTCGTCCATCAAATTAATGATTTACCTCAACATAAGATATAAAGAGTTATCCTTCGTCTTGATAATATATTTTATTATAATTGAATTATAATAATAAATTATAAATAGTCTATAATTTTATAACCATATTTATCTAAAATTTTTTATTATTTATTAATAATATAAGTAGTTAAAATTTTTACTTTTAATTGTTTTTATATAAATGGATACAACAATTACAATTTTAACTGAGGCGAAAAAAATTATTAGAGAAGCTAAAAAGGCAATGAAATTTGGGATTCTTTTTTGAGAAAAATTGCAATGAAGAAAATCAGGAGGAAAAGAGAAATCAATAGAGAAAAGTTACGTGAACTTTTGGTTGGTGAGGTTGAGGGGTCAAAATGGGCAAGAGAGTTCCAATAGATGCAAATATCCCACCGAATACACAGAAGCAAGTGATGGTTCGCAATACCTATAGATGCTGTTAATGACTTAGAAACGCAAACTTCAAACAAAAAAACCTTAAGAGATTTAAAAAGTCTGAGTAAAGCTAAAAAATTTCAAACTGAAAACAAGACTTCATAAAATTCAAGGGCATCAGTTTCCAAGAGTTTTGTTACAACATATTTTTACTAATTCTGAATCTTTAACATTTTAGTTACCCTACAATCTTCTTGCCTTCTCTGCAGCCTTTATAATCGAATTAATGAACGGATTTCCAACAACCTCCAGTATTCCCTCTATCGTAGTCCCGCCTGGAGTTGCAATCCTTTTAACGGCTCCTTCTAATCCATACCTCATGTATATCTTTGAAGCAGCTTCAAAAGCTTTTACTGCTAGATATTTTGCCAAATCGTACTTTATTCCTTCCTTAACTGCAGCAAGCGTGAAGTAATGCAAGTAGTAACAGATTATGGCTGGAGAACTTCCTATGAGTGAAGTCATGAGCTCAAGTTCGTCTTCGCTTTCGCATACGATGATTTCCGAGGATAAAACTTTGACGAATTCCTTGGCTTTTTCTGGATAAACTGCTACAACGCTTCCACTTTCCACAGCGATGTTTGTCATTGCTCTATATGGATTTCTTATGTGCCTTTTCATCTCATCAAGCTTAACGCCAGCTGCAAAGCTTACAACAGGTTTATCACCAGCTACTTTACCTATTCTTTCCATGTTACTCCTGAAATCTTTCGGCTTCAAAGCTATGAAGTATACATTAGCTTTTACATCCAAATCCGTTTTTACTTCAAAATCATCAATCTTTTCATATTTTCTCTTAACTATAACAACCTCAGCATGTTTACAAGCCCTAGCCAAAGCTTTTCCAAGGTTTCCTCCACCAATGATGGCAATCCTCATCAACTATTTTTCCTCTTTAACTGTTTATAATTAGATTCTATTTTTGCGTTCCAATCCTTAGCTTGCGAGTAAGATGAAGCGAAATTTTCGGTTCCGATGCGCTTGCGTTCATACTTGTCTTACCAATATTTTAGGCAAATTTTGGAATAATTTTGGTAAGACAACTAAATCAACGATTTCAAAAGTTAATCGAAGCAAAATTCCTAATACGCTTCCAAAATTCTAATAACCCCATTATATTCCTTATCTTCAAATTTTGCAATTTTATATCAGTAAAACCAACATTACTATTCATCATTCAAACAGATTTATTAAAAATCGAGGAATTTCTTCCTCATCCAAAACAATCACACCTTTCGGATATTTCCTATGAGGTTTTCCAGCTTTAACTTCAATTTTCAAATCATTAGCGATGCAATCTATCTCGTATGAGTTTCTATAGTAATACACTTCGCCAAATCTCCTATACAAGTGCTCCTGAACTACACTTTCAACCAAAGCAGAGTAAATATAACTTGAATTACTCCAAGCTGAAAATATATTAAGCAGTAGCGGATCTCTGAAGAATATTTTCCTTTCTTTTCTGTACATAACTTTTAATCCTTCCTTTAAATAAGCGAAGTCTATAATATATAGATTTTTAAAAAATTCGAGATATTCTTGGACAGTTTTATATGAATAACCCGAAGTATCCTTTGCTATTGCTCTAAAACTTAAAGCTGAGGGTATTTTTGAAATCAAAGATGAAAATACCTCCTTAGCTATTTCTAAGCTTCTGCCAAACCTGATAAATTCCCCCACAAGCGCATTTAATACATGATTTGAAGAATATCCGTTTATTGTCAGCGGAAATCCACCGATTTCCAGATATCTCTTGAACAACTTTAATACCTCATCGTATTCAAGTTCGTATTTTTTAATACCGTGGACTTGAACAAACTCCTTGAAATTTAAAGGTAAAACCTCTATAACTTTCCCAAGTCCAGTTCTGCCTGGAAACAGCTCTATATCTCCCTTAACTCTTAAAGAACTAGATCCAGTAACGGTTAAAACGCAATTTTTTAGCTTTCCAGTATCAATTAAATATTTTACAGCCTTCCACCATTCAGTTACGCTTGCAACTTCATCCAAAAATATAAATTTGGTTTCATCAGACTTTGTTACTTCTAAATAGCTGTTTATAGCTTCTCTTAGACTTACAAAGTCCGGAAATACTTCACAATCGATGTATACAATGTTTTCTGCATCAAAATTTTCAACGAGCTTTTTTACCAAGAGCTTTAAACCCGTGGTCTTTCCAGTTTGCCTTAAGCCTAAAACAAAATTTAGACTAAAAGGTTCCAGAGATATCTCGTTAATCCATTTTGGATACCACCTAATTCGCAAAGCGTTGTAATCAGCTAGATGTTTATCTACGTTTTCCCATTCATCGTACTTCCACCAAGGATTCTGCTCTCCCAATATTTTTAAATACATGAGAACTAATATTTCTCATATATTTATAAAATTTGTTACCTTATAATTCTCATATTTTAAAATTGATGATGGTTTCATTATTTTGATAAAAAAGTGTTCGTATTATCAGACTGACATATAATAGTTTTACAAGGTCTGCTTTGGCATTTTTCCTCAAAACTGAAATGTTGTTAACAAACAAATTTAAACTGAATTGCGAACATTAAATATATGAAATTAAAGCCATTGGTTGTAATTTTAATTGCTTTTACAATTTTGGGATGTGTTCAAGAAGCGTATAAGCCTTCGCCAGTGTCTGAAAAGGTTACTCCAATTCCAACTACGCCAACTTCCCTTCAAATTCCAATGTCAACGAAGCAAACTCCGATGCCTACGCCAACTCAAGCTCAGACTTCAATGACTCCATCAATGCAAACACCAATTCCCGCGCCAACGCAAACTCCTGCGCAATTAACATTCGAGTTTGGCAAAAGATATGAAGCTAAAGTCATTCAAGTAATTGATGGAGATACAATAGATGTCCAAATAGACGAAAATATTTACAGAATTAGACTCTTAGGTGTGGATTGTCCCGAAACTACTCCAGAAAGGAACAAACCTTACGAGTACGACGAGATAACAGATCTTAACTATCTAGCTGAGTGGGGTTTAAAAGCTAAGGAGTTCGCTCAAAAAATCCTAGATCATGATTTGGTTTATATCGAGTTTGATAGATTAGCTGGGCTTAAAGGCTACTATGGAAGGTATTTAGCGTACGTTTATCTAAAAAACGGAACAGATTTTAATGCTCTTCTTCTAAAGAACGGATTTGCAAGGGTATATACTGGAACGTTTGAAAAAGAGGAAGAGTACTTGGAACTGGAAAACTATGCTAAAACGCATAAAATCGGGCTTTGGGCTTACATAACTCCAACGCCAACTCCTGCTTCAATCACATACAGTGTTAAGATTGCCTATATTAACTACGATGCTCCAGGGAATGACTGGTACAATCCCAATGGCGAATACGTTGTAATAAAGAACTATGGCTCAAATCCCGTGAACCTGAAGGACTGGAAGCTTAAAGACAAAGCAGGTCATACCTTCGTATTTCCTGACGTAACACTTCAACCTGGAGAGTCTGTATACGTTCACTCTGGAAAAGGTGCAAATGCTGGAAATAAGCTTTATTGGGGAGATGGAGCTATATGGAATAACGATGGAGATACAGCTTACCTCTACGATAGCAGTGGCAGACTTGTAGATACATACATGTATTAATTTTCTGTCCTACTGTTTTTAATTTTCCCAGTTTTAACCAAAAATTGAAAATCCAGCAAATAAATTGCTTATGTAAGCTATTTAAGATTTAAAGAATAATTAGTTTCCAGCGGAGCCAAAAGTTACTTAAAAGACTGTCGATAAAAACCAGAAATAATAAAAACAGACTAAAACAGATTTAATTAATCAGCTAGATAATTTTAATCCAGTATTTTGATGCATCTCTCAAAACTACCGAATCTCTTCGGCTAAATTCCTCGGCAGTAACTGGAATTACCTCTATGTTTCCTAAGCGTTCTTTCCATATGATCTCATTTATCAAATCCATCCTTTTGGTAAAAGGTAAATTTTTCCAAGAATCCGATATGATCACCAAATCTATGTCGCTTCTCTTTAGCTGCGTTCCTTTAGCGTAACTTCCGAAGAGATACGCTGCTCTAACTTCAATACCTTTTCTTCTTAAAAGCTCGCATAACCTTTTTACAATTTCAACCACTTTTTTCGGCAAATTCCTTTGCATAACTGACAATTTTCTTAGCCAACCCCAAAGCCCTTTCTCCTTCAATTCTATCTACGCTTTCTGACGGTAAACCACCTGCAGCATCTGGATATCTCGACACCGTATAGTATTTATTTAAAATAAAAAGTTGTTCCTCCAAATCTTTTGGAAGGCTGAATCCGCTTTCTTTTAAATCTGCATAAAGCTCAGTTATTGAGTGAATTTTTGGTGGATCTTCCTTCTTTACAATGAAGTAAAGAGCCTTAAAAGCCTTTTCTACTGCCTGCTGTGAAAAAAACGCTGCTCTGAAGAACCTTGAGTTCTTAAAAAGTAACTCCGCATCATATATATCCTCCTCAGCACTCTTCAACCACAAAAGAACTTCTCTTCTCATCTAAGATCGCCTTTGAAATTAGGTTACTTCTACTTTTACCCTCCACACTGAGTGTCCTCTTGTTCCAGCAAACAGGTAATCATCATCGTATACGATGTTCCTTATCTTTAATGTAAGCAAGCCTTTGTTGAACTCCTTTAGCTTAACAGTTCCAGATTTAACCTCATCAATTGTCACATAAAAAACCCCTTCTCCGTCAGTCGACAGAAACACAAGTCCATCCTCCCAGTCCACTGCCATGTCTGTGTACTTCTTACTCGGTAACTTAACCCTGATTTCATCGCTTGTAGAATAATCTTGCTTGTAAATTATGCAATCCTGAACCAAGGCTATAAATTCCTTGTTTTTAACGAAGAAGTTCATTGCATACTCATCGAAAACAAGTTGGAGATTTCCATCATATACATAGATTTTTCCTTTTTTACCACACCACTTCCAGCAATCTCCAATGTATTTGCTCTCGTAAGTTTCAAAGAACAATTTTCCATCGAAAAGTTTTATTATTGGAACACTTTTTCCGTAGACATCAATTTTTGAAAGAGTTAAGGTATCCAAATCAAGAACATCAACTCCATTTTCCATGCTTCCAGCGTATAGCTTGTTTCCAACAATAACAACATCGTAATGGGGGCCAGAAATTAATTTTTCAACACATTTCTCAGCTTTTCTTTCTGTAGATTTTCCTTTCACACATGACAGATTTACACCGAACACCCCATCTCCACCGAACGGACTTGGATATCCAGTTGAAATTACCAGATCGTACTTGCCTTTTATTCTCTCATCTGGAGATGCTGCGCACCAAGAATAACCAGGCAACTTGCCATCTACTTCACCTATGGAAAAATCTACATCTTCCATCCACCTATCTCCGTGATCCAAAGCTATCTCGTTGCCAGAAACAGCCGTAACCACGATAGCTCCAGACAGAATTCCAGACTTTATTACGCTTATGGCATTGATCGTATCTCCACAAATTCCCTCGTAAGAATTGTTCCAGCTTAATCCTCCATCTTCCGTTTTTCTTACCGCTTGACCTCCTACCGTTACAAAAGCAACCTTGGTTGCTTTTCCACAAGGTGTACTGACAGTTTCAGTGCCATAGAATGCTATTGATGTTGCATAATTTGGATTAGTCTTCCAGCTAATTAGCTTATCTCTATCCCAGCATCCCACTCCTACAAAAGCGTTACCAAATCCTCTGGCTGAATAAGAGTAGAACTTTGATGCGCCCCCGCATCCGAACCAGAGAACATATTTATTAACTGGGTCTGGAACGATAAAGTGAAATATTGTCTCCGATGTCTTGCCAGGAATTACTATGTGTTTCCATTCCCATTTGCTTCCATCCCATAAGCCTATGTACCACCAGTCCTTAATCGTTCCGACATATAGATTGTTATCTTCATCTACATAAACACTAGTTGTGTTTTTATCCAGTATTTTCACCCATTTGCCATCTCCTTTAGAATAGTAAAGCCCCGAGTAAGGACTTGAAAGGAAGATATACGGATATCTTGCTTCAACAAAAATTTCCCTATTCTCAGGCGTGGAAATTTCTTCAACCAAACCGTTCTCATAGTATAGCAGCTTTCCGTATCCCGGTTTTCCTTTTCTATAAATTTTACCAAGGGCAGTAGTAAAAAGTAGCTTGTTTCCGTATTTAGCCAAGGTTACGACGTGATACTTTCCATTGTCTATCTCTTCGTATCCAGTAGCAATCTTTGTCCATGTTTTTCCTTTATCCTCGCTAAACCACAATCCTTTATTAGTTCCAGCGTAAAGTTTTCCATCAAGCTCCTCCATGTCATAAAAAGTTAAATCGACAAAGTTTTCTTGTTTAATCATCTCCCAATGTCTTCCTCCATCTTCGCTCCTCCAAACTCCACCAAAACCATGAGAGTCAAATAAAATTCCATCGCTTGTGGAATAAACAAAATGCATATCTCCTCCATCAAGTCCATTCAATTGAATCCAACTGCCTTTTAATACAACCTCTTTTTCCTCTTTATAACCAGTTCTTCTCTCTTTCTTCTCATATTTTTCTTTTTTAATTTCCTCAGTAGGTTTTTGCTGTGGTTTTGGCAGCTTTTCCTGTTTTCCAACGGTTTTCTTCATTAAACATCCAGAAGATGTTATTAGTAAAATTACAGTTGCTAGTACAAGTAACTTCTTTAAAGACATAATGTGGTGTGGTAAACTATAATAGTATAAATAAATTGCTAACAGCCCAATGTGAAAAATTTTTCGTGGATTCCCAATACAGCTTGCAGTCAACTTAAGAGTTTCCTAAAAAACACTTATAATTAAATTTCTAAAGAATTGGAAAATTTTCTTCTATTAAATTTACTTAAACTACGTTAAAATTGACTTTTCCAGAAGTTTTGTGGATAAAAACAGAGAGACTACGAGAAACAAACCTGCCAATGCAAGGTAAAATAAGCAAGCAAAAGTTAGGATAGAAATTGCTGATAGAACAATTACATGAATTAGTGAATTTTCAAAAATTAAAAACGAAATAGTCAAGGGTTAGCTGTTAAGGAGAAAAGCAATTGTGATTTCTCTCTGTTTCTTACATGAGTTGAAATTAGCAGGGGAATTGATGCCATCAAGATGTAAAGTGCAAGCGATGAGTATAGTGTTAGCAAAAAGTCAACATAAACATTGTTCACGTTTACTATAGCAATCCATAAGCATGTTATGAGCAGAAAAATCAAAAAGGATGACAAAAATTTTCCAACAATAATTTCATCAGGTTTTACAACCGTTGATAAGACTTCGATTGATCTGGTTTCAAATTCTTCATACACAACATCTATGAGATACATTGAAGCTATAATTGCACTCAAAATTGCCAGCATTGGAATGATTGCTACATATGTAAATTTAAACTGTAAAGATAATCCTTCTGGAATTTTTAAAACATTTCCTTGCTTGTCATAAGCCTTTATGTTTAATACTAGGTATCCATTAATTACTCTAAGCTTATCTTGATACTTCATTAGCATTTCCCTTAAATAAGATGTGTTTTTTACTGCTCCAATTTCTTCCTTAGGAAGATACAACCTAGTATTATTTTTCCCAGTCAAATTTTCATTAAAAACAAGCAAAGTGTCAATTTTACCCTCGGTTAGGTATTTTAAACCGGTTTGAACGTCCAATTAAATAATAAGGGGCAAAAAAGTTAACATCTCAAAAATGGCTTCAAGGAGTTTTCATCAAAAACCTTTAAAATAAATTTGATAAACAAATTACGTGTAATTGATTTCTGAAAATTTGCTGCACATTTTTATTTGCGGGGGTTGCCGAGTCAGGAAAAGGCGCGGGATTCAGGGTCCCGTCCCGTAGGGGTTCGAGGGTTCAAATCCCTCCCCCCGCATTGGTTAAATCTTCACTTAAACTGAATTTTTGACATTTTAAAATCCAATACTTCTGTTTTCCCTTCCCAGAAATGCTAACTATTTCAGATTTTTTTCCTTAAGAGATTCTCTTTAGATTCGAAACTTTTTTATGTATATTTAAGTATATATACGTATAAATATGGCAAAAATTAGAGCTAAGTTAACAGTGAGTGTTGATAGAGAAGTCCTAGAAAAGGCAAAAGAAATGGCAAAAGTAAGAAATATTCCCCTATCAAGGTTAATAGATTGTTTCCTAAAATTTATAGCAGATCCTGAAGTTTACTGCTTTAAATGCGGCGAAAAATTTCATGTAAACGATGCAAAAATTTGTCCAAAGTGTGGCTGGATGATTTGTCCAGAATGCAAAGCCTGCGGCTGCAAATTAAGCGATGATGCTGTTTCCGTTGCATTTCACATGAGAAGAGTTTACGAGGATTTGCTGCTAGGAAGGTTAAAAACATGATCGTATGGCTGTACTGGATTGTAAGCCTAACCTTAGTTACATGCGCCAGTGCATACATAGTCAAAAATTACAGAGAAATAGGATTTGCAGCTTTAACTGCGTTTTACACAGTTTACCTTTGCGCATCTCAGATACTTGCAAGCAGGATAATAAATTTTGATCTCGGATTTTACAGGTTTTACGCTCCAGCTGCCGTTTTCATATACCCCTTTATAGCTCAAGCAATAGATATGATAAACGAAGTTTACGGAAGAAAAAGCACCCATTTGGCTATAGCAATTGCCTTTGTAACGCAGGTAATGCTCGTAATATTCATAATAATGGTAAATTCGTTAGCTCCTGCCCCCTTCTTTAAGTTTGAAGAAGCTTGGCAAAGCATATTCGGCTTAAGCATAAGAATTACTGCTGCAAGCTGGATATCCTTCTTAATTTGCTCTAACATTGACGCATACGTTTTTGCAAAACTCAAAGAGAGATTTTTAGAGAGGGAGCTAAGGCTTAAAGTTGATCCTTCACTTAACCCCTACGTATGGCTAAGATCTGCAGCCAGCGATGCAATCGATCTAACTTTGGATTCTCTAATCTTCGTTACCCTAGCATTCTACGGAGTCATGCCAGTTTTACCGCTAGTAATTGGCCAGATAGTTAGCAAAAATTTGATCGGATTTCTTGATAATCCGTGGTTCGTTCTTTACAAGAAGTTGATCAAAGGAGTCAACACAACTAAACTAACTCTGAAATAAAGTTTAAAAATCGAATTAAGAATTTAAGCAAAGGTACAAGCACATTTAGTTCGGTCAACAAAAAGTACAAAGTCAGAATAGTTTTATACAATATCTTAATCGCGTTAATGACTTTGCTTGGCTATCACTACACCGAGATATCTTTTGGTTTATTTGCAGCCATTCTATATGCCACCTTCAACTTTTTAATGATTTTTATCGTGCTAAGGTTCATTTTGTGCACAGATTGTGCTTTTTACGGAAAGTACTGCTATACCGGATGGGGTCTCCTAGCTTCTAAGCTTTTCAAAAGAGAAACTGGGAATTTTAAGCTAGGTACAAAAATTTCTGGTGTAATATGGTTCGAGTTTATCTTAATACCGCTAATATCACTAATTTACAGTCTTAACCTGTACAAGCTAATTTGGTGGCTAGCCCTGTCGATTTTCATATTAGTTGATCATTTTAGCCACTGCAAAACCTGCGAAATGTACGAAATTTGCTTTAAAAAGAGAAAGAAAGACTAAGCTTGATAGTTTTGGCGTAATTTCTAATTTTCGCTCCTTAAAATTTCACTCTTAATTTTTATAAACATTGTCAAATATAGAAAATCTTTTTCCCCATATTGTTAGTTCTTGCTAGAATGCCAAGGTTAATCCCAAAAGTGATCGTCGCAGCACTAACACTACTACTCCTATCAAACTCCTCAGCAGCTTTGGATTTCTCACCGAAAAATGGTGTTGTGATTTACGAGAATCCAAGCGATCATGATATAGTTAAAGTCTACTCAAGCAAATTTTCTAAAGATTTTGTCATAAATTTCCTAAAAAATAACGGATTTGTTATCAGGGACGTAAAAATTTGCAAGGAGAATGGTAGGACAGTTATTAAAGTTTACACTTCAGCAGGGAAAAAATTAGATGTTTTCAGCAGAATCATAGAAAAAGATGTTCTGCTAAAATTGTCTAAACTCGGTACACTTTATGTGAGTTTCGATAAAGGTGTAACTGTAAAAGGTAATGTTCAGATTGTTTGCCATGAAGACTTAAGAGATATTTATAAGGTTACAGGATATAGCGATATAATGTATAGCGTTGATAAACTTTCTATTCTAAAAATGGTGGCTTTAACTTCCTCCTTTGTCCCTGCAGCATTCTTAATCTCGAGATTCTACGCAAGAAGAATTTTTAATTCGGATGTGGATGTAAAGGAGAAACTTTACAGAATTAGATCATTTTCAGTATTCTTTCCAGTTATTCTAGCTGTTGCTCTAATATACATAATGATCTACGCGGACTTCATGCTCATATATGATTTTATTGTGAGCTACTTCCTCAAATACAACGATTTTATCTTCATAAGCGGATTCGTGTTAACTTGGATTTTTGTGTACATCGTTATATCCTTCGCTTTAATCTTGGGATGTTTTCCTTACTATAGGAGATTAAAGCAAGAGGATATCTCCCCGAAAAAGACCCTAAAGCATACAACTCTGCTAATCCTGATGATGGTCGTTCCAGTACTCATGTGGATAACTTTGATGAGTGGAATTACTAAATTTGTTAAGCCAAACACAGAAATAACTTGTCTTATCTTTGCACTCTTCATGCTTGGATTAATGATTATCTCTCCAAATATTTTAACGCTGTTTCAGAGAGCTAGAAAATTGGAGGGAGAGTTGAGAGAGAAAATAATAAAATTTTGTAGAGATAACGGAGTAAAAATTTCCGATGTCAAAGTAATTGAAGGTTTACCAGAAAAAGTTGCCAATGCAGCAGTTTCTGGTGTATTGCATAAGTATGTGTTCTTAACAGATTACCTAGTTGAATCGATGAGCGAAAATGAAATACTTGCAATAGTAGCTCACGAAATTGGCCACATTAGGGTAAACATAACCTGATATCTGGCGCTTACGCAGTCATCTTCTTTACGTTACTGATTTACTCATCAAAATTTGTAAAATTGCCAAACCTAAGCTTATACGAATTCATAGCTTTATTTCTCGCAGTAATGCTTCTATTCTTTCTTTTGCTTGGCAGATTAATGATCTACCTGGAAAATAAAGCAGATAAATTTGCGGCCAATGTCATTGGCAAAGATGTCTACATAAGCGTTTTAAATAAGCTTGCAGAGTTAAACATCATGAAAAGAAGAACTGGAAAGTTTTTTAACATATTCACATTACATCCGTCAATAGAGGCTAGAATAAAAATGCTAAAGAGGGGCAAATAATTACGCTTATTTTTTGAATAGTTAAAGTTCTATTTAGAGATAAAAAATAGCTTTATTTTTTATTTCAACTAATTTAATCACTGAAGCAGTATTTCTAGTGATTACTGCACGTCTAATTTATTCAAAAGGGTGTTTACAATTTTCTTTGTCTTACCAATAATTGATGATTAAAATATTCAAAATATTGGTAAGATTAAGAACAGCTATTTTTGCTTTATTTTTCAAATTAAACCTTTTCAAAACTCAATTCTAAAACTTTTAAAATACTAGTGGAACTCTAGAGTAATTTTCAAGTTCCAGCACTTTTTTCCAAAGATGTAAACAGTTGCAACTCAAATCCTGCAAATCGTACAAATCTTGGCTTAATGAAAATTCTCTTATTGCTCTTTCAACAGTTTTATCGCACTTTCCACAATTATGAGGTCCTCTAGGCTTTCCTGCAGCCACAGGATCGCATATAACATCCATTCCTTCGTTTTTTATTCTTTTTAGCACTTCCACAGCACTCCACAACCAGGGGGGTCTGTACAACTTTCTCTTCCACAGTCTTTCAACATAGGTTCCAGCCTGGACATTGGTAAGGTTTACAGAGATTATATCCACCAAATCCTTTATCTTTAAAGCCGAAGAGCAAACATCTTCTATCGCCTCAGATTCTGACAAAAATGGAGGTTTTAGCAAAAGGTAAGCTTTTACCCTAATTCCATTGTCTCTTAGCATTGTTGCAACTTTTCTAAAGTCGTCAAATTTGAATCCCTTGTTAATGCAGTATTCCCTAATAAAATCGTCGGCAGTTTCCAGGCCAATTGCAACTTCTAGTATTATCTTTTGTTCTTTCAGCTCATTTACAATGTTTTCATTTATAAACTCTGGTCTACTCTCAATTATTAACTTTTTTACCCCCAATTCATCAAGTTTCTCATAAAGATACCATCTAAATTCTGAAGGGACCTCGTTTGGATCTAAAAAGCTACCAGACGTGAAGATTTTAACCATGTCAAAATCCCTAGATTTTATAGCTTCTTCAAACTGCTCTTTTAATTCTTCAAATCCTATGTTTTCTCTGCTCTCCCTGATAAAACCACACATTAAGCATCCGCTTTTCTTTGCCCAATAACAACCTTTTGTTCTCAGTATAACTGTAAGACATTTAACTATGTCGGAGTTCAGTCTTTCCCTTTCAATCCAAGCCGCTACAGGTTTTACCACCATCTAAAGTACTCCCTTATCCTGTACTTCAGCCTTCTTCCGTAGTAAACTCCAGTCACCAATCCTGCTAAGTGAGCTATGTGCGCAACTCCAGTTTGCATGCTTAAAGGTAGCATCACAAGGTCCCACAGAGCAAACAAGATTATGGCCATTCTAATGCTCATAGGTATGAAGAAGAACAAAAGAACCCTTATCTCTGGTGCTATAATTGCCAGTGTTCCCATTACACCAAATATGGCTCCGCTTGCACCTAAGGCAGGTATCATTTGCCCAGTTGATACTGCAAAAAGTATGTAAGCCAAATTCCCCGCCAATCCAGAGATCAGAAATATATTAAGGTAAGTTTTGCTTCCCACCCTTCTCTCTAGCTCGCTTCCAAAGAAGAAGAGAACAAGCATGTTGACCAAGTAGTGATCGAAGCTTGCATGCAAGAATATGCTTGTTATTAGCTGCCATGGCATGAAAATTACCAATCTGGGATCTAGTGCTAGAAATGTGTCTATTGGAAATATGAGAGAAAGTACAAACAAAATTGTGCACACCGCTATTATTATGTTGTTGTATCCGTAAGCTGCAAGATTTAGCCTTGGTATTTTTACCCTAACTGCAGGTCTTCTTCTCTTAACCTTGACTGGGATATCCCACTCCTCTCCTGTGTAAGCGCTACAAGCATGAGCTTCAGGAAGTCTGTGCTCGTAGCAAAATACTCCACCGCAATACTTGCATCTGTAGGGCAAATAAACCTCTTTTCCGCAAAACTGGCATTTAACCATTTTTTAAATTTTCGACCACAAGTAGTATTAAATCTTTCTATTACGAAAAAGGGGGGCTCAAAGGATTCCAAAAGATAATTTCAAAGTCAAAAGAGGATAAGCTTACTAAAATACCGCTAAAGAAGTTTTATCTTTTCAGATGAAGAGACATTAGGTAACATTAAATAGTGAGAGAATTAGTTTGCGCTATTTAAATCCTTTAATTGAATGATTCTAAGCCATTATAAGCTAAAAAAGTTTTGACTA
>CAZCHG010000029.1:0-14775 GCA_964498465.1 uncultured archaeon
GCACCCTGGCTTGTTAAAGGAATAATTTCAGCAAAACATACATCCATCAAACTTTCGGGAAAAGAAACTATGCAAAAGGTTATTCTGGAGATAAAGCAATTTTCAAGAAAATTTAAAAGCTATTCCAAAATTTTAACAGTTTTTACCTTAATCTCAAAGGTTTCGAAGTCTTCTACAATTTCTTCAGAGTACACCAAACTTTGAAAAACTTCCCAGTTGCCTCGATTGAGAAATAAAAGGGTCAGCACCCAACGGTAGTTATATGACATAATACCTAGCAAGTGGGTACTGTGTCGTAAAACTACCATAAATCATCTCATCGCAATTAGGTTCACTAGAGGTTCTGCAACTTTTACAAAAAGCCAAATCATTGCATAGGTGTTAAAGGTTTTAAGTATGTAATCCTCCACTTGGACATGCGGAGCAACCATGTGACCTGTGAAGGTTAAAACGTTCCAGAGGAGCCACAGTACCAAGCTTGCAACAAAGAGTTTCCAAACCCTTGGAATGGGTTTGAAGTACCTTGCAATGTAAATAACTGCAATCAGAAGTCCGAAGAAGAAGAAAATGTGGCCAATTTGGTGTGTATACCAGCCTAAATAATTGTGCTCCTGTATGGCTAAAGCGTTAGCAGTCAAGCTAATTAGAATAAGGAATGTCAGAAGGAAAACTCCGGCTTTCATATTTTAAAGTAGATTTGAACATTTAAAAAATTAAAAATTAAAGCTGGTTAAAAATTAGGATTAATTTGCTGATAAAAAGTGCATGGTGGAATGTTAGCATTTCAGTCCAATTTTTAGAATAGGATTTAATGTTAAGGTGTATATGGGTGGTTAAAAATAGATGCAGAGGGATAAAATAGGCGGTTATGTTCACATTTTGGGAGTTGTTTTGCTTGTAATTGTAGTAGCAGCTATTGCGTACGTACTTGCTGGTATAACAAAGTACAAAGGTTGTGCACAATTTGAACCAGTGGTGCTTGAGATTGAGGCTTATACTGTAAGTTTTGGCAAATCAAATTATGCTAATGCCACGAAATTATACATAAAACATTTGGGAGGTGGAGTTCTAGATTCAAGTAAGCTATTTATCTCAATAAATGGATACAAAAGCGATTTATCAATCATATCACCTTCAGGAAGATACATGTTTGTAGGGGACACTGGAGTAGCTGTAGCACCATCTAAAGTTAAGGTTAATCAAAGGGCAGAGATCATGATAGGTATAAAAAGTTGCTCAGGCGGAACTGTAATTTATGATAAAAGTATGATTGTGCAGAAGGCACATGTGAAAGGAATGGAAAGAGGTTTGCTGGCAGAATGGCATTTTGAGGATGGCGATTATGACGATCCGGATGGAGATGGTTTGACAGTGTTTGACTTATCTGGCAACGATTGCCATGGAGGTTATAGTTTTGATCCACCACCTTGGTATCAGTATTGGGTAGATGGAATTAATGGAAAAGCTATAAAACTGATCGGTGGAAACAATTGGATTTGGTTTGATCCAAAAATGGTTGTAAAAAAGTTAAATCCCAGAAAAGCTGTAACTTATGAGATGTGGGTTTATCCTATGGCTTGTGGTTCTAGTGAAACTTTCTTGATTTATAATAGTCACTGGGCCAGAAGTGTTAGACTTTCAAGTGATTGCAAGGTGGTTTTTGTTTTGGGAACAGAAAATGGTACTCATTGGCTTTGGTCAAATACCAAGTTAATTAAAAACAAGTGGAACTATGTTGTAGCAACCTATGATGGATCAAAAATGAGGTTGTACATAAATGGAAATCTTGATGCTGAGCAGGATGCAAGCGGTTTGATTGTTAGTGCATCAAGCGTTGCAACTATGACTATCGGAAAAGGATTTGTTGGAATAGTGGATGAGGTTTATGTTTGGGGAAAAGCTTTAACTGCCAGCGAAGTAAAAAGCAGGTATGAGTCCTATGCTTGGAAAATATAATTTGAAGCTTGTTGTAATTTTATTAGTTGTGCTAATTTCTTATTGTGCATTAAAGCCGGAAGTTTATGAAAAAAAGAAGTTGTTAAGTGTAAGTAAGTATGCGATTTACTATGGAAAGAACAAAATTGATAAACTTTCAAGATACGACTTGGTTATACTTGATCCTGATAATTATTCAAAGGATGAAATTTTAAAGTTGAAAAACAGTACAATAATTATAGCATATCTCAGCATTTATGAAATTAATCCATCAAGAAAGTATTTTAGCAAAGTAAAGGAGTGTATTATAGGTTTTAACGAAATGTGGAGAACGTACTACATTGACGTGTCGTGTGGTAAGTGGAGAGAAACAATCATGGAAGAAATTATACTGGAAATAATAAATAAAGGATTTGACGGGATTTTCTTAGATACAATTGATGATGTTGAAATCTATGGTAAGAAAAATGAAGTAATTAGCCTGATAAAAAATATAAGAGAAAGATACCCTAAGTTAATCATAATTCAAAACAGAGGTTTTAGCATTGTTGATGAAACTGCTCCATACATAGATGGAATTTTATTCGAGAGTTTTACATCTAGATATAACTGGTCAACATCTAAATACGAAATCTGGGGAGAAAACGACCTAAGGTGGACCGAAAATATAGCAAAGCAACTAATTTACTTAAAAAATAAGCGTAATCTTCTAATTTTAACCTTGGATTATGTTGATATGAAAAACGAAAGCATGAAGAATTTTTGCATTGCAAGAGCTAAAAAATTCGGGTTTATACCTTTTTTGTCGAATCTAAACCTAACTGCACTGGATAGCTAGCTTAAATATGCTATCTTCTCAGCAATTCAAAGTATACATCCTCTAATCTTCTAGTTTCAACATTTACATCTAATATTTTGGCATTTGATGAGAGTGCAATTTCTTCAATCATCCTGCTTAGTTCATCAACATCGTTTGTTTCAAAAAAGTGCATTTTTCCATTCTCTATGTACTTGAGCTTGTAATTTCTTATTCCGCTTATCTCATCGGTTTTGCCATAGTATATTATTTTTCCATCTTTCATTATCGCAACCTTACTGCAGGTTGTTTCGATGTAATACAAGTTATGGGCTGAAAAAAGTACAGCTTTATCTTTTAGTCTATCCCCTATAAATTTTGAAATGAAAAGTGAAGCTACAGGATCTAATCCACCAATTGGTTCATCGTATATTAAGTAGTCTGGGTCGTGCAGAAGAGACCTGGCAATGGCTACTCTTCTTTTCATTCCTTTGGACAACTCCGAAATAAGCTTGTTAGGAATTTTTAAAATTTGCATGAGTTCATCGATCTTATCGCAGTCTTTCACGTTGTAAAGCGAAGCGAAGAATTTCAAGTACTCCTTTACTCCCATATCATTGTATAAATTGTCAACTTCTGGAACATATCCTATTTTTTTCCTTATTTTGTTCAAGTTCGAGAACAGATCTAAACCGTCATACTCGATAAAGCCTGAGCTGGGTTTGAGCAAACCAACAAGTATCCTTATAGTTGTCGTTTTTCCTGCGCCGTTTTCTCCAATTAATCCTAACCTTTCCCCTCTTTTTAACTTAAATGAAATTCCATCAAGAGCTTTAAAGTCTCCGTAGTACTTGACTAAATTTTCAACCCTAAGCATACAACGAACCGATAATTTCTATATACTAAACAGGATTTTTAATATTTGGTGCAGCTGCTTAAAGTAGCAAGGCTGGAGCTGAAGTCGAAAAGGAAGTATTCCCGTAGCTTTATCTTTGTACTTCTAATTTCAGCAGTAATAACTTTAGTTTTGCTATTCTGTATTTTAAAGTTTGGTATAAAGATAGACTCATGCATATATTCATCAAATGTTGATCTGGAGAATAGGCTTTTTTGCTTATCGACCGATCCAGACATAGAGATAGCTGATGGGAAAGTTGTAGTTAGAGGGGATTTTAAATCCTATTCAGCCTTTGATGAATTTAGAGAGTATTTAAGAAGTGAATACAATGAATGGCTTTATGAAAAGTATGGAGAAAGAGCATTCCCAGTAACTGTTGAAATTATAAAAGTGCCAACTACTGCCAAAATTATTCCAGAAATATCTAAAATTAAAATTAAGCCAGAGAAAACCGAAAGTACTTATAAAAAGTCTAAAAAGCCTGTGGAGTATTCAAAAACTGGTGGGGGAGGTAAAGTATCACCGAAGGAGAAATTGTCTGAGAAAAAAGAGTTTTCTGGGATAAAAGCTGTAATCCCAGACAACTTAAGGCCACCCATATTGATAAAGGAACTTATCATGGCCTTCATAATAGTAATGCCGTTTTATTTTATATCGCAGGTTTACACTTCATCGTTTATGGAAGATAAGGTAAAAGAGAGATTTGATATCCTTATAAGCTCCGCTGGAAGGTACTCTGCTTTACTGGGTAAACTAGCTCCTTACTTGTTTATCTCTGCTGTAGTTTCTTTAATTTTATCTAATTTTGATCCATTAATATCGTTTTTAGCTTTTACAATAGCGTTTTTCATGTTGACTTTTGGTTGCTTTCTCTCCTTTATTTCAAGAAGCTACAAGGAGCTAACATTCCTAACAATAGTTGTAACATTTATCATTACCACATACCTTTTCATTCCAGCTGTATTTACTGTTGTACCTCTAAGCAAGATATCCCCTGTAACTTTGATATTTCTTAAACTTAAGGGAGAAGTTTTAGACGTAAAGGATATAATAGTTTCATCTGCTGTTCTGTATTTGATATCTTTTACGTTACTTTACATATCTTCTACCTCGGTTGAGATAATGTATTCTAGAGCAAATCCAGTTGAAAAGGTAATTGCCATATCACATGAACTAATCAACAACTATCCATCTTTATTTTTAGCATCTATTTTATCAATTCCATTTGTCTTTCTTATAGAATTGTTTACTTTAAATTTGATATTTTCATTCAGCTCGTACCTGCTAATAGTTTTAACAGCAATGGCTTTAATAGAAGAATTCTTTAAAGGAACTTTTGTTTATTCTGCGTTTAAAAACAACTTAAACGTATATTTATCAGCTGTAATATCTGCAGTTGGTTTTGCAATGGGAGAAAAGATAATAGTTTTACCATTTTTGCCGTTTGAGCTTTTTAGGTTCATTTTATTCCCATTAGCAGCTCATGTCGCATCATCGCTAGTTTTTGCCTTGCTGATTAGGCTAGGATTTTACAGGGCGCTGTTGTTCTCGACAGGGGTTCACACTCTTTATAATTTTGCCGTCATGAGGTTGATGATTCCATGAACTGGGTAAAGATTGCATTAAAGGATTTAAGATCCATAGCAAGGGAAAAGACATTTATTCTATCGTTTATGCTAATTCTCTTCATATCATCCTTCATAAACATAATATCAGCAGGTTTAGCCGTGCTTTACGGATCTGGGTATTATGGGAAAGTAAAAATAGGCTTAGTTGGAGATGCTCCAGTTTTTGAATCCTTGGCAAATCCCATAAAGTTTGAAGATATACAAACAGGTTTAAAATTCTTGAGTGAGGGTAAAATAGATGCTTTGCTTGTTTTTAATGAAAACATAACTGGAAGGAATAACATTAGGTTGTATTTGCCTAAGGAGGAAATTAGGGCCGTGAAAAGCATACCTTATCTAAGAAAAGTACTCATGGAGTATCAGGATAAGCTCAGGTTGATCAATGGATATCCTGTGTTAAACATAAGAGTTTACGATAAACATGGAAGTGCTTTAAAGATTCCAGAAGGTCTCTCTTTGCAGTTTAAATTCATATATGTGGTCATAATACCAATGCTAGCAATTCTGAGTGCTATTATCTCTTCAATGTACTTAATTGACATAATTTGTGAAGAATTCGAAACAAGATCGATTGAAGTTCTATCAACTGTTGCAAGATTGGATGAGGTGATTTCCGGAAAATTCTTGCCATCGTTTATAATTTTTCTGATCTTGACATGCTCTTGGATAGTTGTAGTGAACGCTAACAACGTTTATGTTGATTTCCTGTTAACTCTATACTCATCGCTATCGTTGTACATTTTAATGGCATCGATTTCATTAATTGTATCGATTTATGTAAAGAATAGAGAGAAATCGCAGTTACTTTTCTCCTTAATTATTATACCTTTAATTATCCTATTTCTGATCTTTGAGAATTCGCCGATCCACGTGATTGTTTTGTCTGCAATTTCGGTCTTAAATTTTGCTTGCTTTGTTTATTTAGCCTTTTCAGGAGTTTTTCTTGCACTTTCTATGATTTCTTCAACGAAAATACTGGAAAAAACATTTCTGACATAATTTTAGATGTTCCAGCCTTGTTAATTTTTGCTAAATCTGCTAGAATTAAATTACAATCAAGTTTTGCTGGAAAGATACAATATTAATAAGATAATGGCTAAGCATTTGTAAACGTTGCTTAAAATGTAGCAATTTATTTATACTATTGTAGTTAACCAAGCAAACATTATGTCTTTAAAGAAGTTAGTAACATTAGTAATCATATTTTTACTTTTAGCAATTCTGGCTGTGTTATGAAGAAAACTACTGAAAAATACGGAAAATTTCCAAAGGAATCTCCGAAACCAACTAAAAAGTTTGAAAAGAAGAAGTCTGAGAAAAAAGAAAGCGAAAGGCATGAGAGAGAAAGAAAATTAACACTAACTGGAATATGAATTCAGCTAAACGGAGTAGGTGGTGGAGATATGCATTCTGTTTATTCAACCAGCGATGGAATTCTTTTTGATTCTTACGGATTTGGTGGAGTTTGGAGAAGTGAAGATGGTGGAGAGCATTGGGTAATGATAAAGCAGGAGGACTTTGTTGATGTGAAGTTTTATGACATGGAAGAAATTGGCAGAAGATTGTATGCCGGAACAAATAAAGGCTTGTGGTATAGTGATGACAGAGGAAAAACTTGGACGAAAATAGAAACTGGATTTGATGAAGTTGATAGCGGCAAGTATCACGTAGTAACTTTGGCCAAATACGGAAATGATTTACTATTTACAACGGCTCTAGGAAAAACATATAGGAAGGGAAAACCTGGATACGGTAGCCTGTTCTGCTATAGAAATGGAAAGGTTGAGGAAATGTTAGTGCCAGAAAACAGGGAAATTTATGTTGAGGCTAGATATCCCTTTATATTTCTATCGAGCCCATACTCAGGACTTTATTACTCCAAAGGAGATGGAAAGTGGACGAATACTCTAAACAAAAATACAACGAGTGTTTACGTTGACGAAAATTTGAATTTATATGTTGGAACGATAAAGGATTGGTGGTACATTGGATTAAGGAGTGGAGATATTTGGGTATGGAAGCACATAACAGTTCCAGGCAAGAGCTCTGAAACTATATTTCACTTCATAGTTCCTGATCCTGTCAACAAGAAGTTCTTATGGTTTGGGTGCGAAGGTGCTTCTAAGTTCTATTCTTATTCAGCCAGAGGGTTTCGGAAATGCATTCATAGGCGTTGGATGCTGGGATTGAGAAAAGCTAACGACTTGGAAAACTAATCCGAACTATGCAACATCTATAGCATTCTATGGAACTGAAACAGTTAGTACACCATGTGGAAAAGCAACAAAGATTGCCTTCATAACGGTTGGAGGTCAGGCTGTAAGGGAGACTGAGGATGGAGGGTTCACTGGGTCTGATCCACCGCTTGGGAAAATACCTATGTTAAAGGATATCAATATACCTGCAAAGCTGAATTTTGTTTTAAGTAAGGCCACTGAGCAAGATCCTAGGAAAAGATACTCTTCAATTGCTGAATTTAGGGATGCATTATTCTTTGAAGTTAAGCCGAGTAAAGAAACACACCCGTACGTAATTATAGGAGGGAAAAAGCATTACATAAACAAGAATGTAGTTACCATTGGTAGACTTAGAAATGCGGATATCCATGTTAAAGATGATTATGGATATGTATCTAGGATACATTGTATGATGGTGAAGCGTAGAGAGGGATATCTGCTAGTTGATAACAAAAGTACTGGTGGAGTCTTTGTGTATAGCGATGGCGTGTACAAAAGAATTGAGAAGTGGTGGCTAAAAGATGGAGATATAATAGCGCTTTGCTACGACAGAGTTAAAGGACCATATATAACGTTTCAGTTTAAGGAGGCATGAACACAAACAACTTCTGATGTTGGAGCATTCCCAGAACTTAACATCAAACCATCTTCAAAACCTTGCACAGTCATTTAGTAATTCATCGGTCATGATAAAACCAGATATAAAATTGCTTTAAGCTTTGAACAGGCACTCAATAAATCACAAACTTACAAATGGTCAATTTAGTTTTGGTATGCTAAACAGAATTGAAATTTTCCGATGAAAAATTTATAGGAAAAATAATTCTATTTAAAAACACCACTTTCAGGAAAACGCAATCTTCAGTCTAAGTCAAGGAAAGCTAAGAAAGCGAGGATAAAATCTACTGGCAAAGTAGATGTTGAAGACAATTATGCTGTTATTTCAACATGGCAATCCTAAGCTTGAAGCTAAAAAAGCAAAATGATGATTCCTGAAGATTAAAAGGATCTTGAACCTCAAATTCTGTCTGTAACCTACAAAATGGTAAGCAAACTTGAATTTGCAATACGACTACAAAACATTAACGCAAAAAAAGCTGTACAGGCTAGTATTATCTGCATGGTGTAGCACTAATCCAAGCGTAGATTTACCAAATTCTCATTTTTAGTTTTGAAACGAAATACATTTATAAAGCTTCGCTTGTTTAGTGCTAATTTAAGTCACTTGAGCAACTTTTCCAGTCTCTCTGTTAACTCCTTCTTTTTTCTTTCATATCCAGCTTTTACAGCTCTTCTTCTCATGTAAACTGCAAGCACAACGACTAGAATAATTACTCCAAAATGCCAAGGTATTTGTGTTCCTGCTGGAGTTATTTCGCTGTCGAAGAAACAAACACAGTAATCCTCACAGCCGGCAACGACATAATTGCCATCTTGGGTTACAGCAACTTGTCCAACGGCTTCTCCAGTTTTATAGCTCCACAAAAGGTTACCACTTTTATCAAAGAAATAGATCTTACAATCATCACTACCAGCAACAATGTAGTTACCATCTTGGCTTATGGCTACTGACCAAACTTCACCTCCCGTCTTATGGCTCCAGAGAAGTTTTCCATTTCTATCGAAGAAGTATATCCAATTATCTAAGCTTCCAGCAACAATGTATTTTCCATTAGAGCTTATAGCTACTGACCAAACATTATGCCCAGTTTTATAGCTCCATAAAAGATTTCCATTTCTGTCAAAGAAGTAAATCCAGCCATATATACTGCCTATAGCAACGTATTTACCATCTGGAGTTAAAACTACTGACAAAACACCGCTTTCTGTCTCATAACTCCAGAGAAGATTCTCCACTTTTGTCAAAGAAGTAAACCTTATCGCTACCTGCAACGATATTAATTACCATCTTTGGTCATGTCAACTGGCCAGACAATGTAACCTGTCTTATAGCTCCACTTAACGTATGCGGCACATCCACTAGCTGAGAAAAACAGAACAGCCGTAATTGCTATCAAAATTTTGCCTAAAGTTCTCAACAGCCATCACCTGAGAGTAGCTTAAGATAACTTAACATTCTGGCATTAATACTCTATCTATCTGCTTTAACTTCCCTAAGTTTTTTGGAAATCAACTGGAATCATTTGTATCGGTTTGTAAGGTAAATTTATAAATGCTTGTAAATTCTCCCCCTCACATCAACATCGACAACAATTATGATTCTCTCCTCTTCGTAAACCTTAAAAAGGGCTCTGTAATTTCCGATTTTAATTCTGTAGATATTATCCTCAATTTTGATCACATCCTTGACGTTCGGAAAATTCTCAAGCGTTTTTAGTTTTTCTTTTATTTTCTCTGCATCTGGAAACTTGTCAAGCTTTTTCTTTGCCTTTTTGAGCATGTAAACTTCGAATGTCATAGTTTAACGAGTTTATCAAATTCTTTCTTCCTAACTATTTCATCTGCTTCTTTAAGCAGCTTGATTTCCTCATCCGTTAAAGTCTTATCTTCAAGGAGTTCTAGGATCTTATCAAGCTTAGATTCTATTCGTCTCAGAATTTCCTCCATAAATACACCTCCGCGACATTATATTTTAAGTTTGCTTAGAATTAAGCCTGTTAACGGCACCAAATTGTAACTTTTAGATGTGACTAGAACCTTTTGCTTAAAATGGAAGGAATAAAAATTTGAGTACTCTCAAAAAACTAAATATCAAAACTTTTTCTTAAACTGATTACACAATTGCCTAACACTTTCACGTAAGCTGTACTTCAACTGGATATCACTGAATCGCATTAAATCAAAAACAAACCGCTAGCTGTGAAACTTATAAATAACTTTGCTTGTTCAATCTTTTAGACGTTTAACATGAAACTACTAATTGTTCTGGTAAAAAGCAGTAAAAGATGGATATTGCTTAAAGATGTAAATTCTCATCTTGAATCTAGAAGAGTCAAGAAGACTTTAGCGAGAAACAGGATAAAGCTCATCGACAAAATAATGGACATGCCTAAATTAATCGTAGTGTTGATGTTTTACGGAAATACCCTACGTGGTGGAAGAGCTAAAAAAAGTTATTAGAAAATTTCGGGCTAAAGAAGGTTTAAAACTAAAAGCCGTCTACGGCTTTATCTCAAATGGTAGACAAGTTTGAGAGCTTCGTTATGCAGTGCTCAGCGTAAATGTAAAAAGAGAGAAGTTATGCAGGCTTGTACTCGACTGAGCTGACATAACGTTAAATCTAAAACCCGTTCAGAAAACATAACTTTGAAAAAGAGGCTATACCTTGAGTTCAAAAAATATTCTGTAACTATCCTGCCAAAGATTACTGCAGGTCTTGAATTTAGAAGAAAAGAGTTCAGGAATAATTCAAGTGGTATGATAAAAGAAAAAACTCTAATCAAAAGTTGGCAAAAAATATTTTACTAGCAAGCACAAAATATATCGATAAAAACTTCCTTACCAATCATAATCCTAACTATTTTAATTTTTGTTGGAGTTTGTTGTGCAGTCGGATCTACATACTCTACTGGTAAATACCACGTAATTTTGCATGAATCACGGGAAGATGGAGACTGGACCAATAATCCAAAATGGAAAGTCTACTCAAAAGGAACAGGGGTTACTGCACAAATACAGAGTGATGTAGCATTTGATGGCAGATATGCGCTAAAAATAGACTCAAAATGGTCTGGAGGTAAGGATTGGTTTCTCCTAATTTATGAACTTCCTGATGATTAATACAGTGCACGATGGGGATACTAAATGTGTGGGTGAGAGCTACTAGGTTTGAATGGCACAAATTTTCAAGTTGAACTTGGAGAGGAAGGAGTATGGGTTGAGGTTTATAGCAGAGAAGGTTGCCTGTTCTACAACAGCAACCACCCCAGTGAAACCTTCCACATACTTTTGTACAATTTCACCAAACACTGGTACAGAATTGTTTTCACTTTAGACGTTACTAACTCTAATGTTGATGTTAGAGTTGAGGATATAAACGGAAACATAATTTGCTTAAGAAAGGATGAACTACTTGTAAACATTACTAAGATAAAACGCATTATAATAGGTGGTTATGCTGGCTGGGCTTAGGTAAAGAGACCTCCACAAACTACTTGGTTTGATGACATAGAATACTACTCTACATCATATTATGGACAAAGTTATGAAAAAGTAACTACACCTGTACCTGCATATATTTCTACAAGTGAAATTACACAAACTCAAACTTCAACATCTTGGCAGTTTGTAGAATTAGTTGCAATCATACTAGCAATTGGTATAGCGATTGGAGTTTACTTTAAAAGGAAAGAAAGAAGAAAATACAAAGAAAAGAAAAAAGAGCTTATTAATAAGCTTGAGAAACTTACAAAATGGGTGAAATTAGTGCTTCTAAGTAAAACTACCTTTTGCTTTTTTACTGTAAAAAATTGATAGTCTCATATTAAATGCTGGAAAATTTTAACATAAAAGTTTATTTATAAGTTTTAAGGTTTTATAAATGTTTGTTCTTCATTTAATTGAATTTGATTGTGCCTGATAGTTTCAAAGCTTATGTAAAATATTGAATAGCTGTGTAAAGTAGTCTAAGAAGTGTTTGATTTTTATCTTTTGAGAATGTCCCAAGGTTATTTATAAGTTTCACAGCTAGCGGTTTGTTTTTTATTTAACTTGATTTGGTAGTGTCGTTGTAGTACAGCTTACATGAGATGCTGAATAGCTGTGCAGAGCTGTTTGAAAAGAATTTGATTGGGTTTGGGAATGTACTAAAGTCATTTAAGTTTTTTATAGTTTTACGCTAATGTAGATGGGTTTTAATGCGAAAAAAATTATAAGTTATATTTTAGATAGAAAAACTATGCGAATATTTTTCATACTTCTTCTAGTTTTTTTTCGCTTATCTCAGCTGTGCATACTGCTAAAGCAATTGAGCCTGCTTGGAAGTACAAGACCAGTTGTTCCATTTTAACTGTTGCAATAGGAAATGGCTATGTTGTTGCTGGAAGCTTTGACTATTACATTTACTGCTTTGACTTATCTTCAGTGCAAGCATCAACTTCGCAAATTCCAACTCCTCCAAAGCCTGCACAAACTCCAGAAACGCAAACTGCGCAGACCGAGATTTGGCACCTCGCATTACCAATCGCATCAGCTTTAGCAATTGTAGTTTATACAAGGAAGGTTATGGTTAAGAGAAGAAAAAGAAGAATAATTAGCAGGCTTGAGAGACTCATGAAGTAAACTCTTAAAGATTTCAAAATGCAAAACTATTCGCCAAATCCAAGATTGTCGGAAAAAGAGTTTAAAGATCTAAAAAACACCTCCCAACCTTTATCCTGTGAGTTTATATACTCAGCCTGCTTTATTGCAATTTCATCAACCCCAATTTTCTCTCAATCTTCTCCTTAAGCTGATTCATGAACAAATCAATATACTTTTTCAGCTCAACGTCAACATAGCGTGCAAGATCCTCAGCATACCTGTAAGTATATCCTTCACCCCTTGTCCTTCAAACAGAAAACAACAAGATCGCTGCAGTAGTGTAAGCTGGAATTAACCTTGTTCTAGTGAAAGAAACATCAGGTATCTTGCATTAACTCACAACAAATTTTCTATTTTTTACATCTGTGTTGATTTCTTTCTCAAAATTCTTCACTTTCAATTCCAGCTAACAGTCTTTCAAGTCTTTTTATGATTTTTCTTTTTCCTGCAGCAAAATCTCCACCCTCCACAACACTGTACTGCTCAAGTTCCTCAGAAAATTTAAGTTTTTCAGGTTTTTTAGCTTCAACTACTTCTCTTGCAATCCCAATTCTTGTTCCTATAGCCCTTGCAACTCCTTCAACTTCAACATCAATACCGTATCCAATCCTTCTAACATCAACAAACTGCATGAACTTCTTCTCAAACCTGTTTCCAAGAGCATCCTCAAATGTAACTGCGATTTCGACAGGAACCTTTCCAACTGATTTTGGAAGAGCTCCAAGTTCAACAACGGTACTTTCCATGCCTTTAAGGCTTAAAGGCTTTAATCCCCTAACTTCGAAATCAGAAATTTTTACGTCAAGATTGTATACGTTCTTCAGACTTTTGTTTGAAACAGAAAGCCTCATTATATCCCATTCGCCATAGTTGAATAACCTGTTCTCTATTCTCACTTCCAGCTCTGGCTCAATCTTTTCGAGGTTTTCAACATTGCTTTCAATCCTTTTTACCATCTCTTCGAGCTCCTCAATATCTTTTGTCTTGCTAACATCTGGTATTTCAACAATTCCAATACTCTTAGCTAACTTTGAAATACTCTCAAGCTTTTTAAGAAGCTCAGAGGATCCTTCAAGATCTTTAACATAGCTCCTAAGTTTATCTATATCCAAATCCGAAACATTTTTCAGCAACTTTACAGCACCAAGCTCCTTAATAAAGCTCTCTAAATCCTTGATCTTTTTTAATGCGGAAACACTTCTTCAAGTTTTTCGATATAACTGATAATTTCTGAAAAATTAGTCTTTTTGGGTTCCTTAAGCTTGCTGAGCAATTTTGCAATCTTGTGGTCAACAGAGCTAAGCTCTTTTTCAAGTTCCTCTGCTCTCTTTATCAGATGGTCAGCCGTAATTAGGCAGTAAACACAATCACTTCCAGCAACAACGTAGCCATTGCCTATTGCAACAGCCCTAACAGCTTTGCTCGTTTTGTACTTCCACGAGAGCATCATAACAGTCGCCTAGTTTTTGCTGCAGAAATTTGGTTTGCCAAAACTAGTGAGGAAGAAACAACCTCTTAAACTTTTCTTGCAAAAATTTTTATAAAATTTTAATTTTTTTCGCTTAATGATTCTTAAGCGAAAAGAGTGGTAGAAGTATCCTAAATTTATAATAATTAAAAATAAAAAGCTTGTAAGCTTAATCACTACGTACAATTTAGAACCAATCATTGTTACATTTAAAGGTGATTGTGATACACTGCGTAATATTGTAAAAGAGTGAAGTGGGATTATGAGATGTTATTAGATGTAAATCAAAAAATTTTAATATATTTTAGTTAGTTTTTGAATATTGCTATGGGTATCAGTGGTAGAATACCAGGTATTGTACTGATATTTGCGCTGTGTTTGACATTTGCACTGGTAAATGCATCAGCTGCTCATGTCATCATCCCTTGGATTGGTATGGGTGGACATTCAAAGCTGGAGTGCAGCGATTGCCATACAGAGTTGCCGTATCACAAAATAAACGTGTCATCCATAGAAATATGTGAGAAATGCCATGAAAAGGAAGTTAAGGA
>CAZCHG010000030.1:0-14248 GCA_964498465.1 uncultured archaeon
TATAACCGTTCTCCGCTACGGGAACATTTAGGAATTTCAAGCAACATCTCGCAGCAATTCTTCCTTTCGGGGGCTTTTGCGGAAACAAGCTTCGCACATCTTGACTGATTAACCCACATCCGCCCTTTAAGGGCTTTCGGGTATCTAAGATTGGATGTTCTTTATTGTGTTTAAATGTTATACAGATCAAAAACAGCATTGAACCCTGAAGATTTTATGAACAAGTGAACAATGTTCTAAGAAAAACATTTTTTAAATTGTAAAGTTCGATAAAATTACAGAAGATGATGGAAAGTGTTGAAGAATTAAAACTAAAACCCACATTTTATGGATTTATAAGAAAATATATAATAGCTTTTTTGCCTGTTTGGATTTTGGCAGGCTACTTGCAAGTTAAATTTATCTTAGGACCACTTTTAAGTTTCCTTAACCCAGCTTTAATTCTAATAGGCACGATTTTTGGTCTAAAGTCTACTCAAATTTACAAATTCTTTGACTTTTTAACTCTTTTTAGTCTTATGTTTTTAGCTTTTATTTTATCTTGGGCACTCAGATCAAAAGAAGGTACCGCATCAACTGGAATAACAATTTTACTACCGTTTTTGATACAAATTCCTAAAATTAAGAAAAATATAAATCTGATAAATTTAATAAATTTCTACAGCGATTTTTTTGCAATTAGCGCTATAATTTCATCGTTTTTAGTACTGCTAAGTGTTGAACTTTATAGAAACTCAATAACATACTCTTTAACAGGATCTGAGTTAAGGATATCTGGAGGTTTGTGGAGGAAGCAAGAGCAAACAATACCTTACAATCAAATAGGAAGAATCGTTTTAGAACAGAGTATTTTTGGAAAAATATTTGACTATGGAACATTAATACCAGTAGGCGTAGCGGATTGGGGATCTGAGTACTATACTAGAGGGGTGGGTACTTTTGTAGATTTAGGAAAAACTCATCCAGGAGCATTTTACGCAAGGACACTAAAGGAAGTTTCAAGAGATCCGTTAAAGTGTCTTTATGGAATAAGAAGTCCAAATAAAGTAAAAGAAAAACTAGAGAAGTATATAGCTGAACCTTACAGAGCTGAAGTTGCTCAGGCGGAATATTTAAGGAAAATATATGAGAAAATGAGTGAAGCTGATGAAAGTAAAAATAATAAAGAAAAGAGCTAGGACTATATTCACAAAAACTAAGATATCTGGGCTAAATTATACTGTAAATCAGTATGTCGGATGCATTCACGCTTGTTTATATTGTTATGCTAAATACATGTGTAAGTGGAAGCAGTACGGTAAATGGGGAACTTGGGTTGAAGTAAAAATAAATGCACCAGATTTAATTAGAGGAAAATTTGTAAAAGGAGAAGTATTGATGTCCACGGTTTCAGACCCATATCAACCTATAGAGAGGGAGTTGAAAATTACAAGAAAAGTCTTGGAAAACATGAATAAAAAAATAAAACTATCGATCTTGACTAAATCAGATTTGGTAACTAGAGATATTGATTTGTTCAGGAAATTTAGTAATGTGCATGTGGGATTAACTTTAAATGACTTTGATAAAAGTGTGAAGAAAAAAATTGAACCAAACACACCCTCACATGAAAGAAGAATCGATGCGTTAAAGGAACTGAAGGAAAATAAAATAAAGACTTATGTCTTTATTAGTCCAATCATACCAGATCTTGTAGATGTCGAAAAAATAATAGCAGAAACTAGAGACATTGCGGAGTATTACATTTTTGAAACTTTAAATTTAAATCTAAGTGGCAAAGACTTCATAGAATACTTACTCAATAGTTATCCAAATTCTTACACAAAGTTAACAAATAAAGAAAAATTTGAAAGATTAATTAAAGATCTGAAGCATGCAATTGAAAAAACAAGCATTAATGCTGAATTAATTGTGCACAAGAATGATGAACTTAGACCTTACTTATTTTAAATCATTGCATATTATTTCAGCAACCTTTTTACCACTTAACAACATTCCTCCGAATATTGGCCCCATTCTGGGAAGACCAAAGACAGCGGAAACAGACATTCCAGCTACATATAATCCTGGATAAACCTTTCCAGTATTTTCAACAACCATTTGTTCACCTTTTGATGCCCACATGTATCCCTCTCCTTTAACTTTCAGTTCCCCAGTCTTCTTTGCAACAACTTCACACACTGAAGCATCGTGTCCGGTTGCATCTACTACTGCTTTACAACCTATGGTAACAGGGTCTACATGCAAGTTACTGATACTAACGGGACTCCAGTTAACTACTAATCCACAAACCTTGCCCTCTTTAATCATAACATCTTCTATAGAAATCAAATTGAATATTTTAACACCAGCTTTACATGCTTTGTAAATTAACCCTGATGCTAGCTCTATTGCATCAACGACAAAATGGTATTCATCATATTTTCTATAGTCTATGTCAAACTCATCAAGTATTGAAATAGCCTCTTTTTGAACAATTATTTTGTTAAACATCATTCCTCCGCCCCAGATACCTCCACCTAGGCTTAGTTTTTTCTCAAAAAGAGAAACCTTGAAACCACTTTTTGCTAGGTAATAAGAAGCTGTAAGTCCAGCTGGACCACCGCCAACTATTGCGACATCGCAAATTATTCCCTCAAGTAACTTTTTTGTGTACTCTTCAATTATAGCTCTGGTAATAGTAATTTCATCAACAATCATGGCACGTTTTGTATTTTTGTTTTTGATTTATTTATTTTTTGTTAAAGTTTTGAGAGGTTTAACTTAAATAAATAAAGTAAAGTTTTACATACAACTCGATGAAAGAGAATAAGTCAATATTTTTAATTATTAAGCGGCCAAAAAAGATAATAATGTAAAAAATTGTTAGTGAGATCCAAAGAATTGCTTTAATTACTTAAAAATAAAAATTGCTTGAAATCTTAATTTGTTTTTCGTGAAATTTTATTCAGAAACTCTAAAAACGTTTAATGATCCTCATCTGGCCGTTACAAGTGGGTATTTGCTTTTTAACTCTTAGTTTTGGAGTCTTCTGAACTTTTTTTATGCTTCATAAGCTCAAAGACAACAAGTCCAGTTTTTAAATTCTTTAGTTCATCATCTCTTATCTTCTCTTTTACCGCATCATTAGAAATTATTAGGCTATTTCCAAATGGGTCATCTATGATTAGGGTAAGTTCATCCTTACCTTCTATGGTTTCATCTATCTTTTTTATAATTTCATCGCATTTTCTCTTTACATTAGCATCATCTTTATGTAAAACAGAAATTGACTTCACAACATCTTTAACTCTATGCAAAATTCCCTCTACATTTGTTATGAATGCTTGGGAAGCAGGACCAGGTTCTATATTTATTCCAAGCTCTGGGATTCTAATTGTTCCTGAACTAGACTTTATAACTCTAGCGTTGAGATTATCTCCTTTTATCCTTATTTTAAACCTCGTAGGTTCTCCTATTTTTGTTACCAACGTTTCAGCGTGTTTGAAGCCACATTTGCATGTAAAACTCATTAAAAGAACATCATCAAAATAAGGAACCTTATAAAGTTGAGTAATTACCTTTAATTCTCTCCCGCAACAGGGACAGAAAATCACGGTGGACGACTCCAGTAAGACTTAGCAATCAATTTTATAATAGTTTTTCTTTGAGTTCTCTCTTCAGTAGAACTCGATTTAGCTTTAACTTTTTCTAATACCTCTGATTTTATTTCTATCTATCTTTATTCCAGTAGGTGTTATAATTACGTAATTTTCACCCAGCCCAACTATGTCACCGTTTATGTCATTGGCTAGTTGCTTTAAATCTTTAAGAAGTCTATCTAGCATGAGTTTGTCGTGCTTGAGTAGAGCTATATCGGCAATAACTATGTTTCCATCGTAAATTTGTCTTCTAATCTCAGCTGCATCAGTTACGCTGGTAACTTCAGCTACTTTAATAAATCTTTCAGTTTCTTCTGGTATGTCTATTTCATACTGTGATAAATCCAACTCTTCGTACTCTTTTATCGATTTCCCAGTTTTACCTAATATTTTATCGAGAAACCCCATATTTTAAAATTTTAAAAGTCAGTATTTAAAAGCTTTTGACCATTGTTTAGTAACCGTTTTTCTATTAAACTTTTTGGTTTACTGCTAAATTTTCAGTCGAGGTTCAGCGGACGTAGTCTTTTATGTCCGCCTTGGAACACATCAACCTTAACTTCCTCAGGGTTCATCGGGAGCAAATCATCGGTCTCGTCCCCATTCATGGTAACCTCTCTTCCCCTTTCGGGAAAGGAAAAAACCCCACATCCTTAGCCCGAATCCGTCACATCCCTTCTCATGAGGTTTCGACGCTTCGGTTACGGGCTAAATTTATTTAAGGAGGGAGATATAAATGTATTGTGATTGCAGATTGCCTATCGATGTCTATGAAAATTGTTACTGCTCCGTAAGGCTATGGAAAATTAAGAGATTTTTGGAGGATTTTTAGGAATTATTAAGATAAAATTGCTGTAGCTAAAATATAAGTGGTAAAGTTTATCTTTTTTGGCTCTTTAAACTTCTAACTCGGATTTAAAGAAATTAAAAATAAATTGTTAGAAGACGAAATTTCAAGTAAATTATAGAATTACCTGAAGTACCTTAAATCCTCGTCGCTCTTCCACTGTTGCATTGCAGCTTCCTGCATTTCCTTAATTTGAGCTAAAAATCTTTCCATTTCTTTAGCTCGTTCGTCAAGAGCTTCAATGCTTATATTTAGGTTTAAAATTTTCATCAAAACCTCCAATACTGCTTTTGCACTTTTTGGATCTACCATGTAGCCTGAAGTAACACCCATTAAGCATGCAGCTTCAATTCCTTCCAATTCTGAAAGACCAAGCAATAATCCAGAAGCTCCAACGATTCCTCCTCCTGGCTCACCTCTTTCAAACTTTACACCATATGCTTTTAATTCATCAACTAGTTTCTTACTGTTCGCTGCGCCAAGCACATAAGGTTCTTCGACAAATCTTCCAATTCCGTAACCTCCGAGTGTAATAATTCTTTTAGCGTTAAACATTTTTGCTATTTTTATGTAAGCGTTAACAAGCTCAAAGTGGCCCTCACTAGTAATGCTTTGAAAGTCTCCAACCAGTATCAGCAAGTCTGGTGAGACTGAATTAGACTTATAAGCATAAATTTCATTTCTAGGCAATCTGATTGTTCCATCTTCTTTTACTATAACCTGAGGAGGAAAATAGTGCGAGTAAATTTCAATTATCTTTTCTGCATTCAATTCTCTAACTAAATGATCAGCTACGAGTTTTCCAACATGACCAATTCCTGGCAATCCCTCTATAAATACTGGATCCTTTAATCCCACTTCCTCTACGTTTTTCAAAAATCTAATATCTACCTTTTTCAACATCTAAACTTTCACCCTTTTAGATTAAAAAATCCAACTTCTTTTCTTAGCAATCTTCTATATTTACCATAAGGGTCTTCTGGGGAGAATTTAGGAGGTATTGGTACATGAGTTCTTTCATTACACTTTGGACATATATCCTTTAAGGTATAAATTCCACATTTTTTACACTTTCTCATTTTTACTTTCATGCTCACCTTCCTATTTTATTGACTTATTAGGTTAGGTTAAAAATAGTTTATAGTTTTTTTTCGTGAGAATTAACTTAAACTAGTGCAAGTATATAAACTCTCAGCACAATTTCATATATTAAAAATAATAAAAATAATTACAAATAATGAAAAACATAATTCCACAAATATTAAAGTCGTATAAAAGCTTGGAATTTATAGATAGCTTAACTAACGCTTATTTAGACTCCCTTACGAACTTACAATCGCAGCCTAACTTTTTGGCCATTTTTGTAACTCTATTTATTATGTTTTTCAAAACTCTTTCAGCAGTTTTGTAATTTTCGGCTTCTAAAGTTATCCTGTACTTTGGAGCTCCAACGTATTCCAATTTTAACTCAACATTACTGGCTCTTATTTTGTAAGCTTCAGCTAAAGTTTTCTTTATTCTTTCTACACCATCACTAGCTAAGCATGTTAGTTCAAAAAATCCGCTTATTTTAACCTTGGGTGGTTTAATATTTTCCTTAGCTAACTCCTCTATTGCTTTTGCAATTTTTTCACCAACTAATGGAACTAAGTGTTTTCGACCTTCAAATGCAGCCTCCTCAAATGCAGCGTACACACTGTCATATTCTTTCATTATTTTTTTGCCGACCTTTGTAATGTCCTCTTTATTTATTTTTAATTTATCCGCTATTATTTCAAGCCATTTAAAGGCTTTTAGCTCGTTTTTCCATTGCTGGATTTTTTCCTTTTTCTGTCTTTCAGTAACATCTTTCATTGAAAGATCTATATGCCCTCTCCTTGTGTCAACCTCAAGAACTTTGCAGACAACTTTTTGGTCTTTTTTCACATAATCCCTGATATCTTTTATCCAGCCAGAGGCAACTTCCCTGATATGGACAAGACCCTCTTTGTTTTCGTACTCGTCAAGGCTAACAAATGCTCCAAAATCTAACACTCTGGTAACAGTACCTATAACAATTTCACCTTTTACTGGAAAACCGTCCCTTTTTATGATAATTCTATCTACACTCACCAAAAAAAGTTAAAAGATGTTAAATTTAAACTTTGCTAACCAACAATTTGATAAATTTAAATTAAAACTTTTAAATAAATTATTACTTATAAAATATGATTATTATTTTAGAAATTAAGTTTTAAAAATATTAAATTGCCTCAATAGCCTTTTTATAAAAAGTCTAGTTAAATAAGAGAAATGTATACTAGTCAGGGACATTTAAACCTATAGTTCTTCTATACCTCATTCCTGGAAATCTAATTTTCTCTAAAGCTGCGTAAGCTTTACTTCTTGCTTCCTCCACAGTTTTGCCCCTTCCTACCACCGTCAGAACTCTTCCACCAGTGGTTTGATATCCATTTGGTTTTGATATACCATTTGCATAGATTAATGCAGTTTTTCTAGCTTCATCCAGTCCGGTAATAGGTTGGCTTGTATAGTGATCTCCTGGATATCCTGGCTTTAAACCCTCTCTACCTTTTAATGCGCCACTAACTGCACATACAGCAACGCAGTAGTCACTGCTAAACTCTATATCAAAGTGTTTCAACTTACCTTCGATTATCGCCATCGATAACTCGTACATATCACTTTCAAGTCTAGGAAGTTTAGCTTGAGCCCCAGGGTCACACTCCCTTACGTTTATTTCAAGTACTTTTGGAATAAGTTCACCATCCTCTTTAACAACCATTATAACTGGATAAAGAACCCCCTTGAAGACTTTACCTTCAAGTTCTCTGAATTTTTCAATAACAGGATTTACCACAAGCTTCATTATTTTTTCTTCTAGTTCTTTTGTAATCTCTGGGTGAGGAGAAACTGCTCCCATCCCACCAGTATTTGGATTGAACAGCGCACCCATCTTAAATAACTTTTCGGCCTCTTCTTTAGTTAAGAACCTTTTTCTTAAACCTATGTAAAAATTTCTCATACCCTCTACATCGTCTGGATCAAATGCTCTTTTATAATCCTTAGCATGTCCAAAGAACTTTGCAGTTTTCCCATCACTCACAGCGGTGAAAGCCACTTCAATACCATAAAGTCTCTCTTCAATTACTATTCTTTCTCCAGATTTTCCAAATTTCTTCTTTACCATTATTTCATCAATGGCAAACAGAGCATCATCAGCACATCCACACACGTAAACACCTTTTCCAGCAGCCAAACCATCAGCTTTTACAACAAGATTTCCTTTTCCAGAGGAATAGTAATCTTTTACGTATTCTTTTGCTTCATCAGGGTCGGAAAAGTTTCTATATTCTGGTATAGGTACATTTATCTTACTTAGGAAATCTTTGGTCCAACATTTACTACTTTCAAGTATTGTGGCATCTTTCCTGGGACCTACGGCTGGAATCCCTTTCTCCTCCAATGCATCAACTAAGCCGAGACTTAAAGGTTCTTCTGGACCTATGTATACGAGATCAACTTCTTCCTTTTCAGCAAATTTTACAATTTCGTCAATTGATCTAATGGATTTTATCGGTTTACCATCTAACTTTGCAACTTTGCATTTTTCAAAGAATTCGCTTCCAGCGTTACCTGGAGCTACAAACACTTTGTTAACTTTCTCACTTCTTGAAAAAGCATGAGCTATTGCGTTCCCTCTACCTCCAGCATCTACCACTAGGACTTTTACCATAAAACGTGACCACCTCAATCTTTTATCGTAGTGGAATTAGTAAACTTTTTTGAAAAGTTTAAAAATTGAAGTTTAAATTTTGAAGTAAATTGTTAATTTTCTTTGAAAAAGCTAGGTGGTTTCCTGTGTTTATATATGTCGTGAAAATAGGGGCCTTGGGAGTATCACTGTTAACAGAGTATATTTTGGATGAATTAGCCGACAGAAACATAAAAGTTAGGGTATTCACAACTGGATCAAAAATGAAATATTTTGAACAATCAGAATTTGAAAATGTTCTAAAAAATAACCCTGATTTAATAATTTTTATATCTCCAGTAGCTTACTTTCCAAATCCAAGAAAAGTAATAGATATTTTAAGAAAAAAACCGCTGATTGTCATAACAAACGAACTTACACCAGAGTTTGAGGAGACATTATCTGAAGAGGGAATAGGATACATAGTAGTTAAAGCTGATTCAATGATTGGAGCTAGAAGAGAATTCTTAGATCCTACTGAAATGACATTATATAATTCTGATTTGATTAAAGTCTTATCAATAACAGGGGTTTTTAGGAAAATTCAGTTTGAAATAGATAAAACCATAGATAGTATTGAAAAAGGAAAGTTATCTCTACCTAAGCTAGTTATTGATTCTGAGGTAGCAGTAAATTCTGCTGGCTTTAAAAATCCATATGCAAGGAGTAAAGCAATGGCTGCTTACGAAATAGCATGTTTAGTCTCTAAAATCTCTAATAGGGCTTGTTTTGAAGAAAAAGATCCAAAGAAATACATACTGCTGGCATCCACATCACATGAACTTATGAGAATAGCAGCTAGACTTGCAGATGAAGCTAGAGAAATAGAAAAAACAAATGATAGTGTACTTAGAACCCCTCACGCGAAAACTGGCGAAATTTTAAGAAAGGAAAAATTGCTTGAAGAACTAAGTAAACATTAAAAATCTTTAAATTTAAAATTAAAAATTCACAACTTAGGCTTTTCCAGAATTAAAGCCTTAACTATTTTTTTATCCGCTATTTTTGCACCGATTTTATTTCTATCAGCAATAGGGATATCTTTTGTGTTTATAACTTGGAAGTGTCCGTCTTCAGTAATTATTAATAAATTTGAATCTCTGCTTATGAACTCTCCAAAAACAACATTTCCTACGTTGGCACCTCTTATACAAACTACACCCATGGATCCTCTGTTTGTAAGCCTAAACTCATCTTTTTTAACCTTCTTGGCATATCCATTTTCTGTAACAATGACTATGTAGCCGTCACTAGTCATACATGTTAACCATGCGGGTTCATCATCCACTCTTAATTTTAGAGCTCTCACTCCCTTTGCTTGTCTTCTATATTTGGGTACATCAGAAACTTTGAACCTTATGAAATAACCATGCTTTGTTGAAATACCGATTTCTGATCCACTTAAAACCTTTACTGCTGAAATTTCTCCTAAAGTTGCTAATATTCCAGATTTTTTGGCGTTTTTAAACTCTGATACGTTTATTGCTTTAATAAATCCGTCTTTTGTAAGTATTAATATATCTTCCTTAAATTTAGTAGTTGAAATCATAGAAACTATAAAATCTTCAGGATCCAGATTTATAATATCATTAAGTTTAATACTGGAGGAACTAATTCTTGCTGTATCACTTGAAATTAAGTAAACTTTTCCTTTTCTAGAAAATAACAGCATCTTCTCATTTGGAAAGTGTATATCAAGCGTTAAAACATTTTTTCTTGAAAGAGAAGACAAAATTCCAGTTTTCGAGCTTAAAATTTTGCTTAAGTTAAATTTTCTCACGTGTCTGTCATCAGTAATTACCACTATCTCTGGTTTATCTTTTTTAATTTCTTCATAAGGTTCTACCTCTTTAAAACTGATAATTTCGGTTCTTCTTTGATCGCCAAATTTTTTCTTTATATCATCGATCTCCTTTATTATAATTTCATCTATTTTTCTTGGACTTTTTAAAATCTCTGAAAGTTCTGAAATTCTTTTGGTTAATTCATCATACTCTTTGATTAGAGATTCCATTTCCATTGATGTTAGTTTTTGAAGTCTAGTTTTTAGTATTGCATCGGCTTGAATTTCAGAAAGACTATATTTCTCAATTAGTCTTTTTTTAGCAATTTCTGGATTCTTTGAAGTTTTTATCAACAGTATAACATCATCTATGTTTTCTATTGCAATTTTTAAACCCTCTAGTATGTGCAATCTATCCTTTGATTTCTTTAATTCGTATTCTAATCTCCTTTTAACTACATTTCTCCTATGCTTTACGAATTCTTCAATAAGCTCCTTAATATTCAATATTCTAGGCTCGCCATCCACTAAAGCTAGAAATATTACATTTAATGTAATCTGCAGGTTAGTCATTTTGTATAATTTATCTAATGCCGATTTTGGATCACCTTTTAGTTCAACTACTACTCTTAATCCTTCTCTATCAGATTCATCTCTTACAGTTTTAGCTTCATCTAATTTTCCGTTTTTAATTAATTCGGCAATCTTTTCAACAAGTTTGGCTTTATTTACAGTGTATGGGACCTCTTTTATTACTATTGCACCATCTTCAATTTCAACTCTACCTTTTACGGTGATTTTACCCTTACCAGATTCATAAACTTTTATTAAATTGGTACCATCAACTATACCACCAGTAGGGAAGTCTGGTCCTTTTATTATAGACATAATTTCCTCAATGGATATGTCAGGGTTCTTTATGTATGCTTTAATTGCATCACATACTTCAGAAAGATTGTGAGGCGGAATGTTGGTAGCCATACCTACAGCAATTCCTATACTACCATTTATTAGCAAATTAGGAACTTTTGAAGGAAGTACTGTTGGCTCTTTTAAACTAGCATCAAAATTTGGTGTAAAGTCTACAGTATCTTTGTCAATATCAGCTAGCATTTCTTCAGCTATTCTTGTTAGTCTTGCCTCAGTGTATCTCATTGCGGCTGGTGAATCCCCATCTATACTACCAAAATTACCTTGGCCATCAACTAGTGGATATCTCATCACAAAATCCTGTGCTAGTCTAACCAAAGCCTCGTATACAGGGGCATCTCCGTGAGGATGGTAATTTCCTAAGCAAGTACCGACTATTCTTGCACACTTTTTGTATGGTCTGTTATGGAAGAGACCCATTTCATACATTGTGTATAGTATTCTTCGTTGAACTGGTTTTAACCCATCTCTTACATCAGGGAGTGCTCTACCGACTATAACACTCATTGCGTAATCTATATAGGAGGATTTCAATTCCTGTGAAATATCTCTAACAATTTCCATATTTTTTCACACTCTTGATGGCTTAGTTTTTACATAGTAAAGTAAAACTTCATAAGTAAAAAAACCATTAACTTAATTTTTAAAATTTTACGCACAATCGACGTAACAGAATCTTAAGAACAAATAAAAAACCTTGCATTAGCTTAAATGACTATATATCTAAGTTTCTAACTTCCTTTGAGTGTTTAATTATGAAATCTCTCCTAGCATTTGCATTTTCTCCCATTAATATTGTAAATATTCTGTTTGCTTCCTCAGCATCTTTGAGAGTTACCTTAATTAGCACTCTCTTCTCAGGATTCATTGTAGTCTCCCAAAGTTGTTCTGAGCTCATTTCTCCTAGACCTTTGAATCTCTGAACTTCAGCATCTCCTAGTCTTTTAAGAAGTCTATCTAATTCCTTATCAGAATAGGCATAATAAACTTTATTTCCTTTTTTAATTCGATATAACGGTGGTTGAGCTATGTATAGATATCCCTTTTCAATAAGAGCCCTCATGTAGCGATAAAAGAACGTTAAAAGTAAGGTTCTTATATGAGCACCATCTACGTCTGCATCGGTCATTATTATTATCTTGTGATATCTCACTTTGTCTGGCTGAAAATCTTTGTCAATTCCTGCACCAATTGCAGAAATTATTGCTTTAATCTCATTGTTTTTTAGGGCTCTAGCCATTCCAGATTTTTCTACATTGATAATCTTACCTCTTATGGGTAGAATAGCTTGAAATCTTCTATCTCTAGCTTGTTTAGCAGAACCTCCTGCGGATTCACCTTCCACTATGAATAACTCTCTCTCACTTGGATCTTTTGATGAACAATCAGCTAACTTTCCAGGAAGCGTTATGGATACATCTTTTTTCTTTATTAATTCTCTAGCTCTTTTTGCAGCTTCTTTAGCTTTCCTCGAAATTTCACACTTTTCTAAGATTTTATTAGCCTCTGAGGGATGTTTTTCAAGCCACTCTAAAAACTTGGAATATACAATTGACTCAACAAGTGTTTTTATCTCACTGTTAGTTAATTTTGTCTTAGTTTGCCCTTCAAAATGAGGATCTTGTAATTTAACCGATATAACCGCCGTCAATCCTTCTCGTATATCAGATCCAGAAAATGGTTTGAACTTTTTGGATTTTCTTTTCCCGTATTCATTTATGGCTCTAGTTATTCCAGCTTTAAATCCAGCTACATGGGTTCCACCCTCTTCGTTGGCAATGTTGTTTGCAAAGGCTCTTATGTCCTCTACTTCTGAATCAGTAAACTGAAATGCTACTTCAATTATGGATTTATCCCTTTCTTCGTAGATGTATATTACATCATGCAGAGTTTTTCTATTTCTGTTAATTACCTCAACTAATTCTGTTATCCCTTTTTCGGAGTAGAATTCATCTTTAGTATCAGATCTCTCATCTATAAGTACAAATTTAACGCCTTTATTTAAGAAAGCCAACTCTCTTAGTCTTTCTGCAACGATTTCATAATTAAACTCAGTAACTTCGAAGATTTCTTCATCGGGTTTAAATCTTATGGTGGTTCCAGATTCTTTTGTTTTTCCAACTACTTTTAGATCAGTAACTGGTTCTCCTCTCTCATACTTTTGATAGTAAATTTTTCCATCTCTTTTGACCCAAACTTCAAGCCATTCTGATAAGGCATTGACTACAGATAAACCAACGCCGTGTAAACCTCCTGAAACCTTGTATGCTTTTTTTCCAAATTTGCCTCCAGCGTGCAATTTTGTCATGACTATTTCTAGAGCGGGTTTTCCCAATTCGTGAATATCAGTAGGTATCCCTCTGCCATTATCTTCTACTGTAGCAGAACCATCTTTGTGCAGAACAACCTTTATGTAATTGCAAAATCCTGCCAAGGCCTCATCAACACTGTTATCTATAAGTTCCCAGAGCAGATGATGAAGTCCCTTAATTCCCACACTACCAATAAACATTCCGGGCCTTTTCCTTATAGCTTCTAGATCTCCTAGTACTTCAATCTCTTCCGCAGTGTACTCCATTTTAACACCGTTTTTTAACGTCAAATTTGTAATAAAAAATTTAATAAAATTAAGGGTTTAATTTATTTAAACTATTTTATGTAAATTATAAATCTTTTACTGCCCCCAGGTCTATATCTTTATTCTTTTTTTGCTGGAATAATAAAACTTTGTTAAAAAAGAAAGTAAAAAATCAAATATTTATAACATAAAATGTATAATATTATGATAATATATTGGTAAAGTGTTTAGTTATTTGAAATTTAAACTCTAAACACTGAGAATACTTAAAAACTTGAGTAATTTATCAAATCTAAAAAATCTAGCATATAACTTGCTTGTCTAATCCTTAATTGAATTAAAGATAAAAATTTTAGATAGAATAACCCTCTAAGTCTCCTAGAAAATCCTAGAAAAGTTAACTTTAACAGAATGCACTCTTCAAGAACCAAGTATGTTAAAATAATCTTGTGAAACTGGGAACAAGGATATCTTTCATTCATTGGGGAGTAATGTTTAGAAAAAGCCGACAAGTGGTGATAATATGAATCTTGACGAAATATTGAAGAAATTGCCAGGTTTAAATTGTGGTGAATGCGGTTATAAGAATTGCGCGGAAATGGCAGGAAAAATACTGGAAGGCAAAGCGAAATTGCACGACTGCGTAGTTTTAGCTGCTGGGGATAGATTAATCATAATGGTGGATAGTGTTAAGATACCTGTTGGAAAATTTGTA
>CAZCHG010000031.1:0-14097 GCA_964498465.1 uncultured archaeon
TTAAGTATCCGATACGAGAGCACTGGAGATTTTTCGAAGAAAACAGCAAAAACTTTCTGAATGTAAGATATCATAAAATATTCGATGAGAAATACACGAAAGACGAGTTGAAAATTATCATTGAGAAAAGTATCAACGTTGAAACTTCAAGTTCGTTCTTGCATAAACTCGTTCAGTTGGAAAAGAGACTTCAATCTGAAATTCACATTGCCGTCGAGATATTTAACAATAGGAAGAAATATCCTGAAATTTACGAATTGTTCTCAAAAGGGATAAAACCCTCAAAGTTCTTGAATCTTTACAGGCTCCTGAAGGGTGAGGAGCTATGGATAAGTTAAAATTACTTGAGTTACAACTTGAAATTCATTCCATAATCATAGGTGAAAGGTTTAAGGGTGGCACATTTAGGCCTTGTCAGACTACTATTCCATCTTCCACTATTGAAGGAGCATTAAAACACTATTTCGGTGTTGAAGTTCCCGCTGTTGGGTTTTTTGAAGAAAACACCTATGAGTTCGATGAGTTTACGTACTCTGTCAGGGACAAGTTTCTTAATGTCTCAAAGATGCCCATAACTACTGCTTACCTGAAGCCAAAAGGTACACACAGAAAAATCAAAGCAAAAGTGTACATTCCGTATAATAGCGGAGTTAATTTGAAAGATGATCTAAAAGGTGCTGAATTCCAGATTGGTGCTCTCAAAAGCAAGGGATTTGGAAAATCAAAAATTGTTGAAGTGAAGGAGATTGAATCGGAAATAAAACAGGGGATTTTAAAGATTAAAGTGTTTGAAGGAGAGGCTGGAGAATTCGGAATTGAAACAATATCTCCAGTTTATGGGTACCTGTTCAAGCCAGATAAGTTTTCAATCGGAGGTATTTACAAAAAAGCCTTGTTTCCTGGTAGTTTGGTTAAAGCTCCTGAAGTTTTATTGAGAGAGGTGACTTACTATGATGAGTAAGATAGATGAGGTGTTTAGAAGAGTGTTGAATGATAAGGAAATATTTGATAGTCCGTATGATAAAAATACAAGAGCACCAATCCCAAAACTTTTTGAAGGAGCTAGTTGGAAAGAATTGGGAAGGTTATTTAATGAAGGTAGGAAAGACGAATTTATAGAGAAAATTGACAGCAGAATTAGGGAAATAGAGAATCAAGAACGAAGAGCTCGTGGATGGCGACGTGATAAAATTAATGAGCTAAAGCAACGAGCAGAGTGGTTAAAATCAGCATTTGATAACAAGCCCAACCTCTTAAAAGATTTGTTTGAAAATCTTGAGTGGTACGGGTTGGTAGAGTGCAAATTACCAAGGAGGGAAGATTATGGAAAGGTCATTGAAAGATACGATATTTCAATAGTTGAGCAGTATTTTGTTGACAAAATAAAAAGAGCGTCTTATCCTCAAAATAGAGCATTGGAGAAAATCCTTGAATATGTTAAGGAACTCCATACAGCTGGAATCTCCTCTGAAGAAATAGCATATTTGGTAAGAAAAATCGATTCATTAGCAAAATATTGGGAGGTGATAGAATGAGCGAGAAAATAAATATAAGTATTGGAGGCTTGGAAAAGGACATAGAATTGAAAAAAGAGGGAAAGATAACAATTTTAGAACTTCCAGTAAGGATAGAAGTTGCTGAAGGAAGTTTTCTACATGTAGGTGCTGCACCTTCACCACTTACTGAGAAAAAGGGTGCTGTATTCAAGGTGGATAGAACTCCCGTTATACCGGCAACGAGCTTCAAAGGGGCATTGAGACATCAGCTAGAGTTACTATTCATTGAAAAAATTGACGAATTTGCCCAGCTATTTAATATACCTGTTGATAAGAAAGATTTGTTAAAGCCGTGTATCCCGTCTCCAAGACCAACAAAAGCTGAAGAAGAGTTAATTAAGGTAGGAAAGTATAGGAAGCATTGTGAAATAAAAGTTGATGAGAGACAAATAAGTGTTGGAGATCTTGGTATTTGCCCTGTATGCTACTTCATGGGAACTACAGGACTTATGGGATTTCTTAGATTTAGCAACTTCTATCCTGAGGGTGAAGGTAGTGTAATAGATCAAACAAATATAAGAATTGATAGGAAAACAGGAACCGCAGCCCATGGTGCAAAAGTTGAAGGCGAACAGGTAAAACCAGGAACAGTATTTAAGGGTAGTATAGGCATTGTGATCTCTGAACCGATATTGAAAATACAGGGAATACAGTTCGGTGATGCAAGAAAGATTGGAGATGTAGTAATTGATAGGTGGTTAGAAAATTGGAAAGAAACAGACAAAGAAAACAGAGCAAAAATTCTAATTGAGAAAGTATTACTTCCAGCAATTCAGAACATAAAAGTGTTAGGAGGTCAAAGGAGCAGAGGTGCTGGCAGAGTAAATGTTCAAATTGAGTATGAGACTTAAATACCATCAATAGATGTTATTTTTGTAGTTTCATGTATTCTTTATAGCATAATGAATATTAATGTAAATGCAGATAAGTAAGTCCTTAGGAGTATATATTTTTGAGAAATATGGCATATCCTATCAAAATTTTGCAACTTCAATTTGCTTCTTATCAAAAGAGAGTAAGCAACAAGGAAACTCGTATCCGCTGTCATAGTATCTTGTCATATTCTCGCTAATATTTTCCTTTTTTCTGTTTTTATAGCCCCTTTTCAGATTATTTAAAAATTTGAGGAAATCTTCCTTTTTTCTTCATACATCACATCATTCACTTAATGATATACCAACCATGTCCATAGCTTGCTCTTTTTCCAACATGCGACAACTGACAGAAGGAAAGAACCTTCTTGGCATCAACATTAAGCTTTCCTAGAAATTTCATCTCGCCGCTTATAAAAATTTCGGTCTCGTTTTTATAAACGAATTGAAATTTTTTGAGATTTGCTGAAAAGGTTTCAATTTTTTCAGCTTTTTTAAGCAATTTATCCAAATCTATGTTAGGCAGTTTATGCAAATATTGATAAAAAATTGAGGAATACTTTCTTAGCATAAATTTAAACAAATCGCCAAAGCTCGGCTCCGCAATTAGGCTATTTTGCTTTAATAATCTAAATGGCGTTAGAAATTTTATTTCAAATAACTCAGGCATTTTAACTTTAAGATCTCTTTCATAGATGCATAACTTTGATTCGTAAAGCTCCTGATTCTCATAAATTATTGCCCTTTCATTTCTAAAAGGGTTTTCAACAAAAATCCTTTTTATTCTTAGCTTAGCTCTATTATTTTTCATGCCCAAGCCATTGCTGCACATAGCATTCAGAGCTCTCAGCAAATCATTTTCGAACCTAATAGCATCCCCAAACAAAACTATTGAAAATTTTATTGTATCACCTTTTTCAAAAAATTCTTTACCTTCTAAGGGAGGTTTGATAACATAGGGTTTCGTAAAATGCTTTATTTTACTTAAAACCAAGCCTTTTGTCTTTGCTCTATAGAGATAACCATAAGCACAATTTATATATAAGTTGCATGCATAACAATTATTTCTTCCAGTCAAGCATGAAATTTTCTTCAGTGCATTTCCTAAAGCGCCTCTAATTATATTACCCTTCCATTTTGGCAAAACCGCCCTATTTAAAAACTCCAATTCTACTGTATAGTATTTGCATACTATCACCATTAAGAAATTAGATGCTTTAAAATTTAATTTTCGGTGTGTTGGAAATACTTATTTTGCACGGCAGTCTTTACGAGCCCATTAACCCACTATCCTCTAGCATAAAACGGTATAAAAAATTTTTGCATATTGTATTCCTTGAACTAAGTCTCATATTTGTATTCAATTCTATTCTCTATAAAGCATACTTATATCATTTGCCTTTATCAGAGAATTGGCTTTGATCTAGTGATGTGATCCCCACTACAACAACTTTGCATTTCTTCTCGTTAAGTCAAAAAAATACTTCTTATTTTCTCAATTTTTCAAATAATAATTCAAGTGCTTGTATTTTGCTTATCTTCTCATCAACTTTACTAAAGATAGTTTAGGAGCTTTATCTCCTTATTAACTTTTGACTTTTAGAAATTAGGTTAGCAACCTTGTTTCTTTGGGTTTCCTCTAAAGTTTAAATTAGATTAACGCTAAAAAAGTATTATGCATAAAGCAGAATTCAAAATTAAAGCTATAACACCTATTTTTATGAGAGGTGCGAATCAAAGTCAAGCAGAAATTAGAGCTTCTTCGATCAAGGGTTTAATGAGATGGTGGTTTAGGGCTTTGGCAGGAAGCTACTTCGGGGATGATATCACTGGGCTAAGAAAAGCGGAGGAGTTTGTTTTCGGGAGCACCGGACGGAGAAGCAAAGTTACAGTAGAAATTACTGAAATGGAAATTAAAAGAGGAAACTATCCACTACCTATGGTTTGGAACAAAAGAAAAGGGATTAGAATATACAGAGAAGCAATTGCTCCTAAATCTCATTTTAGGTTGAGATTATCATCACATGATGAGGAGTGTATCAAACTAGCATCTTACTCTCTCTTAGGATTGACTTATTTTGGTGGTATTGGATTTCGAAGCAATAGAGGAGCAGGTTCACTGAAGATTTCTGATTTGGATTCTGATGTCGACTTATTACCAGTTCCAAAGACGAAAAACGAACTAAAAAGATTCGTAAGTAATCTAATTTCTGCAACTAACAAAATTTTGCAAAATCTTTTCTCACATAACAGTTCAATCCACCGAGGTAAATGCGACCCTTACTCTTCTTTTAACTGCTTCTACCTATATCTGTGGAAATCTGAAAGTGATTTGAAGAAAGTATATTATAAAAATGACAATTTAAATTTAAATGAGGATAAACTAAACTTGCTTGACGTTTTCGAAAAGAAATTTAAGGACAAAAATAGTCATTCTTCCAACTACGGTTATCAAGATTTCGTTTTTGGATTACCTCGCGGTCCAAGGAAAGATAGAAGAGCATCTCCACTAAAAGTGGGCGTTTTAGAGTTATCAAGGGTCTATAGCATTAGATTCTCTGTATTCAGGACTGAAGTGTTCAGACCACATACGTCCGCCAATTGGGGACACATTTTCAAGTTTTTGGAAAATATTGGTGCAGAGAAGATTTATCCAATAGGAGGTGAATAAATTGCCTCGCAATGATTTTTGGATAAGCAAAATCAAAGCTTTCTTACATGATCCCCCAGATAAAGCTTTACGCATAGCCAGCCATGAAGATAGAAGAGATAAACTCCTTCAAATGTTCAACTTAAAGTTTGATATTCCTCCTGAATTCGATCGAATTGCTTCTTCAATGGAAAGAGTTGTGCCAAAAACTGATGTCTTAATTGACTTTTCAAGAACAGATAAGACTTTGCACCCGATGTTGAGGCATCCTATAACTGGGGAGGTTAGAAAATTTGAAAAATTATCTCAAGCTACGCTGGGTATTAAGAAAACAAGGATCGAACAGATAATTAAGGAAGTTTTAGATAAAGAAACTAAGATAACAGAAAGGTTGAAATCGGAAGACTCGAAAAAAGCATACTTCAGAGTGTGGAGACTTTTTAAAGACCTTCTTGTGGATGAGGAAATTGCAAACCTGCCAGCAGATACGCGCTGTCCAGATCATACCATATGGGATCATCTCGATGCTTCTTCAGCCATCTACAGCGCGATTAGCGAAGGTAAACCAGCTCTGCTAATATTTAAACTCTCTCCAGTCCAAGATTTTATCAAAAATGCGAGAAAAGAGAGGGATTTATGGGCCGGAAGTCACCTTTTAAGCTTTTTAACCTTTCAAGCAATTAAGGTTGTGATAGAAGAATGTGGACCCGATGCTGTAATATTTCCCCATTTACGAGGTCAGCCATTTTTCGATAAGGAATATGAAGATATTTTTAAGGATATTTTGGAGATCAACGACCTAAAAGAGAAGTTGAAAATAGCAAACATACCAAACAAGTTTTTGGCTATTGTTAGTGCTAAAAGAGTGGTTGAAATTAAAAGGAAAATCTGTAAAGATATCAACAAGGAGCTTGAAAATCTCTTAGAGTTTTCACTTGAAAAAATTTTTGATGGCAAAATAGATAAGGATATGAAGAATTACTACCTAAGATTACTGCAGAACTACTTCAACATTACTATTTGTTCAATTTCAGCAGATTTAAACGTCTTGATGGACATCGTTAAAGGGTTACCAAGTCAAATCAGGAAAAAATACGAGGAGTGGATATCATTACTCGAAAAATCTGGATATAAAACAGGAGCATTTGATTTATACTCTTTAATGTTCGAGCTAATTGAGGAAATCGCTGCAATCGAGTCAAGAAAATTCTTCAAGCTCAAAGGATTAAAAAAGGAAAAGTGCTCACTTTGCGGTAACTTGGAAATCATTGGAAATAGAGATGTATGGAAAGATGTTGATAGATATATTTTCAAGGAGAACGAGAGGTTATGTCCCATTTGCCTTATTAAGAGAATGTACCATGAATGGATCTATAAAAAGTGGGGGATTAAAGTAGAATTTGATTCCGTTTCCGAAATTGCTTTGAGAAGAAAAATCGAAGGTAAAGATGCAACCTTCTATGATGTTATTAAGGATATGAAAGTCGCAAGAGATATAGGTTGTGAAAATCTCGTTAAGACATTCCGCGAAAATATAAGTAAAATTTTGGACAATCTAAACTTACCAATCAATTATGAACTTGCATACAAAGAAAATTTGACGAGTGTTAAGGCAATTTCGAACACGTTAGGGGTTAATGAACAAAGAGTCAGAAAGATACCAAATGTTGAAGGATATCTTAGAAATGCAAGAAGTGCCGTAGCTGAAATTGAGAAATTAATTGGTGAATTTCCAAAGTACTATTCTATTCTACTAATGGACGGTGACAATATGGGTAAAATGCTCGTTGGTGATGATATGAAATCTGTTGAGAATTACCTCCATCCAGAGGTTTTAGGGTATCTGTCATCGGAAGTGAAGGATAAGGTTAAAAGGACAAAAAGATTGATCACACCTGCAACGCACTCAGCAATAAGCAGAGCTTTAATGCACTTTTCAGTCAATATAGTTCCAAAGATAGTCAAAAAGTGTAGAGGAGAAGTAATCTACGCTGGAGGAGATGATATCCTAGCTTTGCTACCTGTAGATTCATCTTTACATTGTGCCTACAAGATTCAGAATATATTTGGCAGAGACTGGGATGGTTGGGAATTACTGCCAGCTAAAACGATGAGTGGTAGTATACTCATTGTTCATTATAAACACCCGTTATACGATGCGTTAGACAGGGTCAGATCACTTGAAAAGAAAGCTAAGGAGCTTGGTAGAAATGCTGTAGCCGTAGGATATTTGGCAAGAAGAGGGAGTTACTATGAAGTTGTAGCAAATTGGGATGTAATCAAAATACTAAACAACATATGTACAGATTCGGATAACGAGAACTACAACATCGTTGAGCTAATTAAAAGATCGAAAAAGGATAGAAAATCACCATACCTATCTGAAAGACTGACGTATAACATTATTCTAGAAATTGACAACTTGCCAGATAATGAAGAAGCAATTAAACAGTTTTTAAAATGGGAATTTCCAAGACATTACTACGACGAAAATGTAAAAAGAAAAAAGATGTTTTTAGAGCATATCCCAAATAGAATTATCGAATGTGCTAAAAACATGAGAGTTAGAATCGAAAAAAGTGAACTAGAACGGTTTATCTCTAAAAAGTTGCAGAGATCCTATGTTAGAAAAATAAATGAAGTAATACTAGGTCTTATTGAGAATTGTAAATTATCACCTAAAACGCTGCAAAAAGGTCTAAAATCAGATAAAAAAGAAATTAAAGGACTTGAAGAAATTTTGGAAATAACAGACAGCAAATTTTATGAGAAACTATATGGTTTGATCTTGAAAAAGCAGATAAAAGATTTGTTCATTCTTCTGAAGATTTTGGTCGATTGCAATGTTGAGCTTGGGGGTGAAGGTTATGAGGATTCTAATCGAACCTAACGATGTTCTACTCTTCCGGAAATCAAAACCCTTTATGGCTGGAGAAGATCATTTAGCGAGAAGTGTTTTTCCTTTACCTCAAGTCATAGCTGGAGCCATAAGAAGCAAGATTTTGATTGATTCTAATTTTTCTAACAATGCTAAGAAACTCGCAGGTTTTGAAAAAGATGAACCAGAATTTACAATTTTAGGACATTTTTTGTTTAAGAATGAAGAATTTTTTGCAACGCCACTCGATATAGCTACAGCTAAAGGTGTTGAAGGATATTTCTTTGTGAAACCTCTGGAAATTTTGGATGGTAGATTTATCTTTAGTGGTAGGCACATCCACTTTAAGAATGTTGGAGGTTATCTGAGCTATAAACATCTTATTGATTATCTTGGATGTAATCTGAACGAGAACGAGCTCGAAGATATTATAAGAGATGATCTTCTCACAAAGGAAAGTAGAATTGGAATAAAGTTAGGGAATGCGAAGGTAACTGAGGAAGGGTATTTTTATAAGGCTGTGTTCTTGAGGCTTAATAAAGACGTCAAACTCTCTGTTTGGTTAGATGATGGATGCAAGGATGTTAAAGCGTTTTTAGGTGAAGATGGGTTAATAAAGTTAGGTGGTGAGAATAGATTCGCCAAGTTTAAGTTTGAAAACAAAAATCCTTTAAGTAAACTTGAGGAAGTTTGGGACGAAATAAAGGAAAAGGTCAACAAAAGTGGAAGGTTTAAGCTTTATGTCGCGACGCCACTCTTGACTAAAAACAATAACATTTACACATGGGATATTAAAGCGCTTCTTGAAAAAGAATTAAATATCTCAATCAAAAACGTTTATCCTCTCATTGATAAACCTTTAACATTCAGTGGTTGGGATTACGCTAATAATGAACCAAAATCTAACAAGTATACCATTCCAGCTGGTAGTATTTATTTTGTTGAGTTTGGAGGTAAAATAAAGCACAAAAAGCCTTATCTCAAGCTAGGAAAATTAACAAGGCTTGGATATGGTTTATGTTTTATAGGAATTTGGTAAAAACTTTATGTTAACTTAGACATAAAATACTAACAATGTGGTGATGGGAATGTTTGAGAGAGCGTCAATACTTGGCTTATATAGTATAACGCCCGTTCATGCAGGAAGTGGAACTGAACTGAGCGTTATAGATTTACCGATACAGAGGGAGAGGCACACAGGTTTTCCAGTGATCTGGGGACAGAGCTTAAAGGGTGTTTTAAGAAGTTATTTCAGAAGGTTAGAGCTTGATGGAAAGATAGAAGTTAATGGGATGACTTGGAAATGGGGGGAAAAGGTCAAGGAGATATGCAAAGAAAATACTGAAAGATATATTGAAATGGTCAAGGAAGGGAAGAGAGATCCACCTCTAACGGAAATAATATTTGGTCGTCCTTCTACAGATGCAGCATCTGAGCATGCAGGAGTCATAAGCGTTGGAGATGCTAAGATTCTGTTATTCCCTGTCCGAAGCGCAAAAGGTGTTTTCGGTTATGTAACATGTCCAGAAGTTATTAAAAGATTCGCGAGAGATTTGGAATTCTTAGCTGAAATTAACGGCAAAAAAGAATTAAAGCAAATTTCTCAGAGCCTGAAGAGTGATAAACTTACAGAGTTAGAAGATTCGAAAGCTATAGCTGGGGAAGCATTAGTATTTGATAACGAGGTTGTTCTCGAAGATGTAGTTTTGGAAGCTGAGGCAGATAATGAAAACTTGAACAACATTGCTAACTCTCTAAAAATAATTTTTGGTGAAAAAGTTGACAATACTGAGCGAATCTTCGGGATAAACTTCAACTCTCTTCGAAAACGGATAGCAATAGTAAGCAATGATATTTTCAGATACTTTGTAAAATTCTCGACGGAAATCGTGGCAAGAGTTAGAATTGATGCTGAAAAAGGCACTGTTGCACAAGGTGGACTTTGGTATGAAGAATTTTTACCGTCGGACACATTAATGTATTCTACAACTGCAATTGGAAAACCAAGAGGTAAAGTTCCAAAAGATGTTAGCAGATCGGAAGATGTTGCCAAAATTTTAAGGGATGTTTTAAGAGGGAAATATATACAAGTCGGTGGAGATGAAACAGTCGGCAAGGGTTTTGTAAAAGTTACAGTTTGGGGTGAGATTGATGGATCCGAGAACGCTTGAGCAGGAAAGGGCAAGTTTTGCATTTAAAGTTGTGTCTGAAATAAAAAATAAACAGAAAAACATTCAGGAAAAATACTCTTCATACGTCGGAAAATCCCCTACAATGATTCTTACTAACGGTCTCGGAGCAACTCTTGCATTTTACTTATCAAAGTTAAAAAAACCAATAAACGATGCAGATTATCGAGCTATTAACCCAGAAAATTATTCAGAACCAGATGCCATTGCATACGCCTATCTCTACAAACACATCTCTACTTGGCTTGCTGAGGGAAGCGGAGACAATGGTGTATTTAAGGGTCTGACTGGAGGTCGTGATCCTCTGAAATTCATTATGAGCAGTCCTGCAACCAAAGTTATAGTGTTGACAAATGAAGCTCTTGTCATCCTCAACTGGATGAAAAAATTTGCGAAAGCTATGCTTGAGGGGAGCGATTCCCATGAGCAACACGAATACTAATTTTGTCTTTCCGGTGAGTGGAAATTTCGGAAGATACGCAGAAAAATTTTGGAAAGGAGAGATCATCCCAGAAAATCTAAGCTTAGTTCTCGAAAAAGCACCTCCATTTGTGAAAGGTAGAAGGGACAAGTACCATAAAGTAACTCTGTCAAGCGTGAGTAAAATTTTCAGAAATGTCAAGAATTTCGAGAGTTTTTTGAATAGTGTAATACGCTCAAGCCTTAACGAATACAAAAGATACTTTGAAACTTATACAGATCTTGTAAAAAATTCATCTAGGTTGTCACTAATAAGATTATCTACAAAATCCCGCCTCGTAATCGGTTTAGGAGATGAGAGTGTCTACGAAACCTCGATCAGACTCCATCGCAACTACGGAGTTCCCTACATTCCTGGTTCGGCTTTGAAAGGTGTTGCTAAGCACTATGCATTCAGCATTTTAGCGGAGGAATACGGCGATGCAATCTTGCGAAAGTTTAGCGATGTGAAGGAAGACGTAAAGAGAAGAATTGCTAAAAGGGAGAAGATTAGTGAAAAAGACGTTCCAGAAGATTTTTATTTGGCTGTTGCGGTAATCCAAGAACTGTTTGAAGAAAGGTTCGACAAGCTTGCGGAAATAAGCGATCTAAAAGTAGAAATCGGAAACGAAGAGATAAGCGTTGAAGATCTCTTAAAAATTTTCGGAACTCAAAAACAGGAAAGTTCAATTGTATTCCTTGATGCCTTTCCAACACCTGACCAACTTAAGAACAAACCAATCCTCGAACTCGACATAATGAATTCTCACTACCAGCCGTATTACCAGCATGATGAAGCTCCTGGAGATTGGTACGATCTGAAGCCTATATTTTTCTTAACTGTTCCAGCAGGCATTGAGTTCCATTTCGCTTTAGCTTTAAGAGATGGAAAGCAAGATCTGCTCAATAAAGCAAGGAATTTGCTAATCAAAGCGCTGAAAGAATTTGGAGTAGGAGCTAAGACATCATTAGGATATGGTAGGTTTAGAGAGGTATGAGCAAGAAGATTGCCATTTATCAGGTGCTGGGTAATTTAAAAAACTATGGGAAAAGTAGTTTTAAAATAGATGGATCTGAAAATGTATATAAAGATCTGTATCTCTCCTCTGAAGCTTTATCGCTTAAGTACAGAAATGAAGATGGATTTAAAACGCGCATAATCTTTCTTTGTCCGATAAGTTTAGCAGAAACCGTTGAAGAGCTTGAGGATAAGGAAGAATTAAAGAATCGTATTGCTGAGGATCTTTCTACACATTTTTTAAAGTCTAAAGACACAGAATTTGAAGTTAAGCTAGTAGATTCCATAGGCATATATGAAATTGATGAAAAGGAGATTCAATTTAAAAGTTATCCTGAAAATATAACTGCTCAAATTTTCTTTGATATGTGCAAGAGAGATGCAAACTATGTTATTGCAGATATTTCTACAGGACACAACATGTACATTTCTTCTCTTCTCGACGCACTTAGATCATTAGTAGTTAAGAAAAAGCTTGAAGATATAGGAAGGGATGAGATAAACTTTAAGGCATTATACGCAGTCACAGAACCGATTGTTAAAAATGTGAGGAAAGATCTTTACCTTATCTTTCTAAAAGAAGTGGATGTGAAGGCTTTCTTCGATCTACCCTTCAAGGAAAGGGGTAATGAGATATCCAACTTATGTAAGCTGGAAAGATATATTAAAAAAACAGCACCTAATGTAAAATGCAAGATTGGTTATAAGTGTAGAGAAACGTCTCTCAACACTTCTTTATCCCACATTTTAAAAAACTTAGTCCTGGCATTCAATGCAATAAAATACAATACTCCTCTAATTTTCTCTGGAAATCTAATTGATTTAACTGCAGAGGTTTCAGAACTCGAAGAAAAAATAAAGGAAATCATTCTTAAATTCTCCGCGATGAAGAGAAAGAACGATACTCTGTATGAAGCTCCTAGGGTCGATGTAAAGGGTCTTCTGAACCTATTCTTTGCATTATCTCTATATGAAGGTATAAAAGGTCTTGCTTCTGTCTCTCCTCTAAGAACTACCAAAGATTTACAAACAATCTTTAGCAAGGTTTACGAAAAGCTTGGTTTAGGATTAAACAAGAGATTTTTAGAAAGGGATATTAGAGAGATTGAATTTTATTTATTAGGGCATAAAAGTGGAGAATGGGAAACGTACGGGGAGATAAAAAGAAAATTAAGAAGATGCAGCGATGAAAAGAGAAACTTTTTTGCTCATTCTGGATTGGAGGAAAACATAGTTGAGGTTAAAATTGAGGATGGGGAAGTTTTAATAAGATATAAGGGAGATGAAGAGATAAAAAATAAAATTAAAAGATGGCTCTTAAATCCAGAGAGCGAGTGATATAATGAGGGTGCTTATCTCAGCAATCGGAATAACCCCTGAAGTCGTAACGGAGACAATAGACAAGCTTAAAGAGCAGGGAGTGGAAATAGATAAGGTTATACTATTAAAGACAGAAGATCTTAGAGTAGACATATCAGTTAAACTTCTTAAGCTAGATTTCAAAAAAATAACTTATAAGGGAAATATAGCTCTTGAAACGATAGAATTACCATTTGAAGATATTTCTTCACAAAAAGATCATGAGAAGTTTTACAACCTATGTATAGAGACTATAAAGAGGGAAGTTGAAGAGGGAAATGAAGTAGTAATAAGCGTAGCTGGTGGGAGAAAAACTATGGGTGTAGCTCTTTATAAAGCAGGGATGGAGCTGGGAATAAGCAAATTTTACCATGTAATTGCCTCAGGAAAGGTAGCTTCTTCAGATTCCGTTGCAAAAGCTATTTTAAGCGGATTTCCTCCTGAGATAGAAAAAGCACTTTCTTCCGGAAAGGTAACTAAAGAGTTAAGAAGATGGATTGAAGAAAAGTTACACCCAGATCTCCAAGAAATTACGTTAATTGAAATTTAAAATCTAATTTTCTGCAATATACATCGTACACTTAATTTGTTTTGCTTCAAAATTTCGCGGAAAAATTATCTTAAGGTTTGCCTTGCAGAGCAGTAACAATTTTCATAGACATTGATAGACATTAGTTAATTTTACGCCATGTTTTTCGAGCCAAAGAATCACAGCCTCCCCAACTGCTTCGCTTAATGCACCTTTCTTATTTCCCTTAACTTCTATAACTTTCATTCTAAACAACTTTCCAATATCTTCCCTTATTGCAACGTTGAACCTCATCATAAATTCTATTACACAGAAAAGTTTATAAACTTTTGCGTTTAAATACTATTGCGGAAATGATAAAAGCATACAGCATTCCAATCACAGCACCAAAAGATTTGATTGAAGAATACTTCAAACTGAGAAAAGCAGTGTTAGATGAAGTATTTAAGCATATTAAGCATTATAAGAGTGGAAAAGTTCATTTAAAGTTCAACAAAAATAATAGGAAAGACTTAAGAGATAATTTATTAAAAAATTGGAGATTTGCTAAGCATTATGTTGATTCAGCAATAAATTCAGTTATAGGC
>CAZCHG010000032.1:0-9523 GCA_964498465.1 uncultured archaeon
TCTGCTCAGGCAGATTATCTGCCTATAGGGGCAGGTTTATGAGGTGTAAATGCGGTCTTGTTCAAGATAGAGATGTTGTAGCTGTGTTGAACCTACGGATGGTGGGGCTTGGGGGTTGCCCTGAAATGGGGACGAGCCCTTGAAGGGCGATGTGTCCCAAAGCGGGCATACGTCTATAAAAGACTATGCCCGCTGAACCCCGTGAATCAACCTTTAACTACAACTACTGTTAAAATCATTTGCCATAAAGATAAATTGAGCAAGAGATATTTGCTTTTTAGGTGAAACGATTTAATCTTTTCTCATTATTTAAATCCTATTTTTTCATAAGGTAAATATTTCAACGAAAACACTTAAAAAATTTAAATGATCTTTAAAAAATTATGAAAAAAATAGCTTTTGCCGTAGATGAAAATAAAGGACTAGATAGTTTACTATCCCAACATTTTGGGAGATGCCTGTATTACATTTTTGTTGAGCTTGATGAGAATAAAAGAATAAAAAGAATAGAAGCAAAAAGAAACCCTTTCTTTCAAGGACACGCTCCAGGGTTAATTCCCCAGTTCATAGCAGAACAAGGAGCAGATACTGTAGTTGCTGGAGGAATGGGATGGAGAGCTATAGAATGGTTCAGAAAGCTTGGAATAAAGCCAATTACAACTGAAGTTAGAAAAGTGAAGGATATACTAAATGATTTAATTTCAGGTAAAACTTTGCCCGCAAAACCCTGCGATAGGGAATAAATTTAAATTTTATAATTTTAAAATTAAAAAATTTGTTATAAAAATGTCTGAAAATGTTATGCCATAAAAAAGTTTTAAAGCTACATATCTTTAAAATCCCGCATTTAATTTAGTAGTTTTAGCAAATGATATAGATAGATTATTTTTGAAGATCTTTCAAGATAGCAAGCTAACTCAAAAGCTTTGTCAAGTGTATTCTCAGCAGAGTATATTCCATGCCCTCTAACTACTACTATTTTATTTTTCAGTATTTCTTCAGCAATTTTTTCGGCCAAAGTTCTACTTCCAAATTCTCCTTCAATAACTTTCACTTTTTTAAGATGCATTTTTCCTTCAAGATCCATGGGTTCAATTATATCGGATAAAAATGACAAAATAACGTTGTATACTCCATGACAATGAAGTACTGCGTTGTATTTTGTTTTTTTATATATTTCCTTATGAATAAGTAAGTCTCTTGTAGCTTCTTCTGATTCCTCGTCCACTTTAATAACTAAGAAGGAATTCTTCGTCAATTTTGCCAAGTTTTCTCCAGTTTTTGTTATAACAATACTGTCATTTATTTTAAAACTCAAGTTTCCTGATGTACCTTCAACTAAGCCCAATTTTGCAAGGTTACTTCCGATTTCTATAGCCTTATTTATTTGCATTTCAATAAGCTTATCCCTATTAATTGTCATATCACTCACCTTTGAAAATTAATTCCTTAATATTAATATTTTCCTAATGAGTCTCCTGATAAGTATTTGTTAACAGAGCTGAATGCGAAAAATGCTTGTAAGGTAAATAACCGCTAACTGGAATGGAATGTCAGATTTTCTTAATGTATTTGATCGTATATTTAATTGCTAAGTCTTGTATAACATCCTTTAGCTCAATAACTTTTTCATAGGCTTTTTCAAAGTTCTCAAGTTTTGTTAACGCTTCGAGTTCCTTTACTTTTCTTAAACAGCTCATAATCGAATCTTTATATAGTAAACACATTGCACACTTTTCATTTTCAAAACGCTCGCTTAAGTATCTTATTTTCTTTTCAAGAATTTCAATATATCTTAGATAATCCTCCTCCTGCCATCTTTTAAACGAAGAGCAATCTACGCAATATAATGTTATAGGATCTGTACATTCACTACAAATATATCTATAACATCTTGGGCAAATCGATTTTGCTTCTTTTCCGCAGATTTCACATTTCATAAATTAGATTTAAGGTTTTATTTTATTTAAATTTAATAAATAACATCCCACTCGTTAAATTTTATTTTTTAGAATACTTTAAAACCAATTTACAAAATGAACAAATTTTACCAGTCGTTATTTCTCCACATTTTTCACAATAGTTGTACTCTCCTCTAAATTCAGGCTTCATAAATTTGGATAAATTTGTTATAAACATCCTTTTAAATCCAGGCTTTTTATATTCTATATAATATATTATTTCTTTCCAATCTCTACTAGGAGCGTATGGGCAAACCTCCGTTGAAAACGGAAGTTTCTTGCAAATGACGTACAACATATTTTCCTTTTCAGTTCTATCAAATAATGGCCTTATTTTTGTGACCATTTTTTTGTCAAAACCCTCAATTCTTGGAACAAGCTTTAAATTTAAATCAAAATTTCCACTTAAAGTGTTCTTAAAAAAGAACTCTATCAAATCCTCACTAGTATGCCCTGTTGAGACTACATTAAATTTTAAATCCCTTGCAGTTTTATTCATAAGGTATCTTTTTACTGTGCCACATGCAGAACATTTCTTTTTCATCTCAATATCATCTAGCGTAAATCCAAAATCTTTAATTCTAACTACGTTGAGATTTAATTCCAAAATTTCTGAAACAACTTTTACTATTCTCTCCAGATTCTTCGAATAGTTTTTTATTCCTAAATCTATGTGCAGAATTTCCAATTCAAAACCCATTTTTTTCGATAAAGTACTCAATACACTAACCATTGACACGCTGTCCTTTCCACCTGATACTGCCGCAAGAATTCTATCTCCATTTCTAATTACATTAAACTTTCGTATACTTCTTTCTACCAGCTGTTCATAGAAACTTACGTAGCAATTTTCACATAAACTAATTCTATAATCTCTCAATCTGACTACAGCCTTTTTTCCACATTTCTTGCATCTAATTTTGCTCATCAGAGATCTTTCTTTAATTTTTTAAATAGAAATTATCTCCCAAAAATTTTTATGTTCTTTAAAAATGCATATGAAATTATTCCAAAGTTAGCATCAAAAATTTTATGTTATACTAAATTAATCTATCGAACAATTAAAAAATTAAAAAGAACCTACAATGTAAATCCAAATGATTTAATCCAAATTTGGATGTTCTTACCGCTTTAAAATTTAAGAACACAAATAAGGAAACAAAAATGGATGTATAAATTTTCTAACAGCTTTATAAAAAAGTTTAATGGTGTTTTAAAATGACTGAAATAAAAGTCTATGAGGGTTTGGAGAATGTATACGTTTGCAAGTCCAGTATTAGCAAAATAGAGATAAAAGATAATGAAGTAGTTTTAGAGTACAGAGGCTATAACATAAAGGATCTAGCTAAGCACTCGACTTTTGAGGAAGTAGCCTATTTGCTTCTTTACGGAGAATTACCATCTAAGTCCGAGCTTCAATATTTTTCTGAAGAATTAAAGTCCTTAAGAGAACTTCCTCCACAAGTAATTGGTTTACTAACACACTTACCTCCTATAACCCATCCAATGGTAGCTTTAAGAACTGCAGTTTCCTATTTGGGATCTCTCGATAAAGACATAAACGATCTCAGCCATGAAAAATGCCTAAAAAGAGCAAAAAATCTTATAGCAAAATTTCCAACTATTGTGGCATACTATCATAGAATTAGGACTGGTCAAGAGTTAATTCACCCCTCGGATGAATACAGTCACGCAGAAAACTTTTTGTACATGCTGCATGGCAAAAAACCAAAGAAAACCGAAGCTAAAGCATTAGACTTAGATTTAATTCTTCATGCCGATCATGAATTAAACGCATCTACTTTTGCGGCAAGAATTGCTGCATCTACTTTTGCTGATATGTATGCATGTGTTGTTGCAGCTACTGGTACTCTTATGGGCCACTTACATGGTGGTGCTGCACAAAAGGTCATGGAAATGCTAAGAGAGATATTAGTACCCTGGAGAGCAGAGAGTTGGGTGAAAGAGAAACTTGAAAGAAAAGAGAGAATAATGGGATTTGGACATAGGGTTTACAAGGGAGTGGTTGATCCAAGAACTGTGGAATTAAGGGCCCTTGCCAAGAAATTAGCTAAAGAAAAGGATTCAAGATGGTTTGAAGTTGCTGAAGCCGTAGCTAATGCAGTATATAAGTTTAAAGGTCTTTTACCAAATATAGACTTCTATTCAGCCTGCATATATGCTAGCTTAGGTATTCCTGACGACCTGTTTGTTAATATGTTTGCTTTAGGAAGAATAGTTGGCTGGACGGCGCATATAATAGAACAGTATGAAAATAATAGACTAATTAGACCAAGAGCTCTGTATACTGGTGAAACTGGGAAGAAATATATACCAATTAATCAAAGAGGTTAAAAAACCAGTAGTAAAAGTTCCTCACCAATTTTTGTTCTTATTTGAGGTTATCTCGCTTTTTAAACTCCTTTCTGTTTCTCTCAGATATCAAAAATTGTCAAAGTTTTTTTACTTTGCTTAAAAATAAATGGTAACAAAATTTATAAATTATTTATTATTTATATTTTACAATTAAATCTAAGTAATTTTTATAGGCCTTAATTAAGAAACTATGTAAAAACTAAAAATCCTCAAATGCTGACCTTAAATTCTCAGTGAAAAAAATTAAAAAGGAAAATAAAAAATTAAGGGGGGATCCAATGTTCAATCTAGCCGATAGACTACAGGCTTTACCCCCGTATCTTTTTGCAGAAATTGATGCAATAAAATCCAAAAAAATGAAAGAGAACATAAATATAATAGATCTCGGCGTAGGAGATCCTGACCTTCCTACCCCTAAGCACATAGTTGATGCTATGAAAAAAGCCGTAGAAAAAGTTGAAAACCAAAAATATCCAAGTTACGAGGGATCCACCGAATTTAGAGAAGCTGTAGCCAATTTTTATAAAAGAAGAAAAGGAGTAGAATTAGATCCCAGCAAAAATGTATTAGCCTTAATTGGCTCAAAAGAAGGTATTGCTCACTTGCCTTTAGCTTTTGTAAATCCCGGAGATTACGTTCTGATTCCGGATCCGGGATATCCTGTATACAATGCATCAGCAATACTTGCTGGAGGCAAACCATATTACATTCCATTACTTGAAGATAATAACTTTCTACCTGATTTAGATTCAATCCCAGATGAAATTGCAAGAAAATCTAAGCTAATGTTTCTAAATTATCCAAACAATCCAACTACAGCTGTTGCAGAGATGGATTTCATAAAAGAGGCAGTAGATTTTTGCATAGATAATAAAATAATACTTGCTCACGATGCCGCATATAGTGAAATCACATTTAACTACAGGGCTAGAAGTTTTCTTGAATATGATGAGGCTTTTGAGGTGACCATAGAATTTAATTCCCTATCAAAAACCTATAATATGACCGGTTGGAGAATTGGTTTTGCAGTAGGTAATCATGAAATTTTATCTGGTTTACTCAAAGTTAAAACTAATATAGATAGCGGCGTATTTCAAGCGATTCAGGAAGCTGCCAGCGTGGCTTTAAATGGTAGCGATGAAGTTATTGAGCAAATCAACAAAATTTACGAAGAGAGGAGAAATAAATTTGTTAAAGGCTTGAGAAAACTTGGATTTAAGGTAAACTATCCAAAAGCTACTTTTTATGTGTGGTTCAGAGTTCCAGAAGGTTATACAAGTATCGATTTCTCAAAGAAATTACTAGAAGACGCTGGAATAGTTGTAACTCCAGGAATAGGATTTGGAAAAAATGGCGAAGGATTTGTCAGAGTTTCCTTAACAAAACCGATCAATATAATAGATGAAGCTCTAAAAAGACTAGAAAGAATAGAATTCTAATTTCTCTTGGTGATACAAAATGTTTTGGGAAAAAGACGGTGTACTTTACATTGAGAATGTTAGTTCATTAGAGTTAGTAGAAAAATTAGGTACACCTCTCTACGTTACGTCTAGAAAAAAGCTTAAAGAAAACATAGAAGCTTATAAAAAAGCATTTCCAAATGCAAAAATATTGTACGCCGTAAAGGCCAACAATAATCTAACCATAATGAAAATCATTGCAAATAGTGGATTTGGTGCCGATGTTTTCAGTGATGGAGAATTATATATGGCATTACTGGCCGGATTTAAGCCAGATAGTATATTGTTTAATGGTAATTCCAAAAGCGATGATGAAATAAAAATGGGATTAAAAGCTGGAGTATTATTCAGCGTAGATAGCTTTGACGAGCTTTATACACTTTCAGAGATTGCTACTAAAATGAATAAGGAAGTAAAAATCGCCTTCAGGGTAAACCCCGAGATATCCGTGGAAACTCACCCCAAGATCGCTACTGGGTTAAAAGAGTCTAAATTCGGTCTTCCACAAAATCTAGCTCTAAAAGCCTATAAAATTGCTATGTCCCTACCGAAGATAAACCCAGTAGGAATACACTGTCACATTGGTAGTCAAATATTAGACTTGGAACCCTTCTGTGAGGCTTTAAGAAAACTAGGAGAGATTGCCACCGATATTGAGAAAATAGGTATTAATCTGGAGTTCATAGACATCGGGGGAGGACTAGGCATAGATTATACAGGAAATAGTGCTCCTACTCCAGCAGATTTATCAGAGAAAATTCTGCCCGTTTTTGAGGATATATGTTCTAAATTGAACTCCGAAGTAGAGCTATGGTTAGAACCTGGCAGAAGCATTGTTGGCAATACAACAATACTTTTATCTAAAGTTAATGCAGTAAAAAGGACATCCAAAAATTTTGTTGCAATTGATGCTGGTTTCAATTTACTCATCAGACCCGTATTATACGATGCTTATCACAGAGTAGTTGTTGCAAATAAAATGAACCATCCAGCAAAAGATAAATATACTATTGTTGGTCCAATCTGCGAAGCTGGCGATATCATAGCAAAGGATAGAGAATTACCTGATGTAAAAAAGGGAGATATAATAGCTATATTTGATACCGGAGCATACGGATTTGTTATGAGTAGTCAATACAACGGAAGACGAAGATGCGCAGAAGTTTTAGTTGATGGAACAAAATGGTACGTTATTAGAGAAAGAGAGACCTTCCAAGATTTAATATATAAGCAAATTTTGCCAGAGTTCGTTCTCTAACCAAAAGGTGAAGTATTCTTATTTTTTAATTTAAAAAACATTATAAAACTGTTGCTTGCAAAACCTCGCTTTTCAAAAGCGGGAATACGCAAGGAGAGGTGGATAGGAAATATTTAAATAATCCAAGTCTCCACAAGAATTGGAATGTTTCCGATGATGTTCCCTTGCAGGGAAAAAGATGGGTGAAGCGTAGCCTATCGGATAAAGAGTCCGATGGGACGGGGGCTATCGTGAGTCAACTCTTAACCCCCGTATGAAGCTTTGCCGTGAAGACGATGAAAAGGAAGAAGCTCCGCTCTTTAGGGCAGGGTATAGCTCACAAGCATACTTTTGCAAGCAGTAGATTACAAATATGAGTTTTACGTTTTAGACCAATTTGCTCTTAAGTTTTTTTAAATCATTAAAAAAGTTGAGTGTAAAAGCTGGTTTTTCTATTTTCTCCCTATTTTCTCGTAATATTTTCTATAACAGTTGAAGTTTTGGAGAAGATTTTTAATTTACTTTATTTACATTTACAGAATTATTTTTCTCTAAAATACTTTAAACTACACCCAAACAAAGTTGCTCAAATTTTTCATGAGAGAGTAAATCATCCGACTTACCATCGAATACTATTCTTCCACTGGTAAGTAAGTACGCTCTGTCACTAATTTCCAAAGCTTTTTTAACATTTTGCTCTACTAGAACTATTGTCAAATCAAGTCTATCTCTAAGCTCTACTATTCTATTAAATATAATTTCCGCAAATTTTGGTGCCAATTGGGCTGTAGGTTCGTCTAACATTAATATTTTCGATTTTCTAATTAGAGCTGTAGCTATGGCTAGAAACTGCCTTTCTCCTCCACTTAGTGTTCCTACTTTTTGTTTAATTTTGTTTTTTAACTCTGGAAAAACTTCAAAAGCTAAATCCATTCTTTCTCTGAGTTCAGATTTATCCAGTATATATCCAGCTATTTTTAAATTTTCCTCAACGGTTAAATTTGTGAAAACGTTTTCCACCTGAGGCAGATATGCCATTCCTATTTTTGTTTTCTCGTGTGGTGCTAAATTTGTGATGTCCTTTCCATTATAAATTATCCTCCCTGAATGTACTGTTGCTAAACCAAATATTGCTTTTAAAAGCGTACTCTTTCCACTACCATTTGGCCCTACTATTGCTGTAATTTTCTTTGGATGTATTTTCGCATTGATATCAAATATAACTTTAAGTTCTTTATATCCTGCAGTTAATTTTTCAGTTTGAAGCACCTAAATACACCTCTATTACAGCAGGATTATTTAAGATATCTTCTTCCTTACCTTCAGCTATGATTTTACCAGATGCCATGACATATATGTAATCCACATATTTCAATACTATGTCCAATCTATGTTCAATTATTAAAAATGTTACACCTCTCTCAACAAGTTGTCTAAACTTTTTAAGTATGTTATGCGCCAAAAAAGGTGCAACTCCAGCAATAGGTTCATCGGTGATTATTAACTTTGCATCGCTCATTAATGCTCTTCCTATTTCTAAAAGTCTTAATTGTCCTCCGCTCAACTTATAAGCTTCTCTGTCCCATAAATGATCTATTTCAAGAAATTCTAATATCTCAAAGGCTTTTTCAACTAATTCTTCTTCATGTTTTTCCCATTTTTTAGAGAGAGAACCAAAAATACCTTCTCCAGGATTTGGATTTGCAATTAACAGGTTTTCCAGTACAGTTAACCTCTTCAGAGGTTGCGGAATTTGAAAAGTTCTAACTATGCCTAATTTGTATATTTCATGAGGGGGTTTGTTGGTTATATCCTTACCATCAAATATAACCTTACCACCATCAGCTTTGTAAAACCCAGAAATAACGTTAATTAATGTTGTTTTTCCACTGCCATTTGGACCTATAATTAGCGTAATTTTATTTCTTTCAGCTCCTAAAGATACTCCATCCAAAGCTTTAAGTCCGCCAAAAAATTTAAAAAGATTAAAAACTTCAAGCAAAAAATCTTTCATCTTCTTCTCAGCAAGATTAATATTGCTAACGCGCCTATTGCAACTACTAATTCAAACCCTGGTACAGCTTTTGGCTTTGCCGCTGGTGTCGGTGTTGGTGTAACCAGCGTTGGTGTCTTGTACCATTCTATCTTATCCTCAGTAGATTTCCAGAGTCCAGCTTTAGCCCACTCACACTTCTCAGTAACATAGTAAATCACGTAATCTCCACTTGCTCTATCATTGTACTCGTCAAGCTTAATGTATCCAGTTACTGGATAAACTCCATAGACACCCCTACTGTAGTTTTCTGTGACCACTGGTATTTTCTCTGCCATTACGTCTGGATCATATGCTCCTAACTCATCATAGACTTCAGCATACGCCAATGCAATTACCCATGCAGCATCATAAGCATTCATAGCGTACTGATAAGGAGTTGCATTATATCTTTCCTTATATTTCGCTTCAAATTCCTTGTATGCTTTACCTTTTG
>CAZCHG010000032.1:9623-13905 GCA_964498465.1 uncultured archaeon
TATAATCCTCTTCCCCATGCATTACCAATGTAAGTTATAACTACAGCTTTAATACCTATGTCACTTAACTCCCTTGCAATTGCTTTAGTTTGATAAGCATCAGTTGCTACAAATCTGAAGGCAAATTTCTTTTCCTCAGGTTTAGTAACTCCAAGAATCTTAGGCAAAGCAGTGGATGATGGAGATATGATTATTATCTTATTAGTAGTAATGTATTCAAGTATGTTTTTAACTTCACCACTACCCATTGGTCCTATTATTAAGTTAATTCCTCTTCCGTACAAGTCCATCGTTTTCTTTAGAGTTATAGTTGGATCAACTCTTGTGTCTTCAATGTAAAACTTTATTCTATATGGTTTACCTTTGCTTTCAAAATAACCGTTTATATCTTCTTCCGCTATCAAAAGTGCATTTCTAATATCTTTACCATAAGTTGTCAAAGGGCCTGAGAGGTCTACCAACACACCCACTGATATTTCTTTTACTTCTTCCTGTGCCAAAGCTCCAACCGATATCAAGGCTAAAGTTACCACTATCAAAATCAATTTCATTATTTTTGTTTTCATACAAAATTAGCAAAACCTTAAATTTTTTAAAAACTTTTGGTTTTTGATAAAAGTATGCTAGTTATCGAGGGCGCTTTAGTTTACGCTAATCTTTTAGTTTTATTGAGCCTAGGTTTAACTCTAACTTACATTACAACTGGTGTACCAAATTTTGCACAGGGTTCTTTTGCCATAGTAGGCTCATACGCCGCTTTAACACTACTTAGATTGTTTAACATACATCCTTATTTATCAATTCCAGTTGTCTTTATTGTAGGAGCCATATTGGGCATTTTAGTGTATTTACTTGTATTAAAACCTCTAATAAAAAGAGAGGCCTCCATAGTTATTTTAATGATTGCAACCTTAGCACTAGATCTAATTTTACTTGGTATTCTCGGAGCATACTCTGGATTTTTGGAAAGACTAACTCGTACGAGCGCAACAAAATTTATTTTTACGCATTTGGATTTTGAGATATATTCTTTTTCTGCAGTTCTTTTTGTCTCATTCTTAGTTATATTTACTCTAATTGGTTCACTTTTTATTCTCCTCTACAAGACTAAATTTGGTATTGCGCTAAGAGCCGCGATGGAGAATCCAGATTTAGCAGAAATTATGGGAGTTAACGTTGAGTATACAAGAATTTTCTCATGGATGCTTTCTGGCGCATTAGCTGCAGTATCTGGGTGCCTGTTACCTTTTAGACAAGAAATAGTGCCAGGTACCGGTCCAATTATAATTGTCTCAATATTTGCAGCAAGCATAGTGGGAGGATTAGGTAACATATACGGAGCATTGCTAGGAGGATACATCATAGGTATTTCAGAGTCCCTAGTTACTTACTACCTCTCTAGAATCTTTGGAGCTGGAGTTTTAGTATATGGCAAAGCTTTTTCATTGCTTGTTCTGATTGTAACTCTTCTCTTAGCTCCTAAAGGATTAGTTAGCATTAATTGGAGTAAAATTTTAAAAATAAGGAGAGTGTTCAAATGGGCTTAGAATACATACTGGTCAACATTGCACTTTGGTTTGGATTGTATTTAATTGTGACTCTAAGTCTAAATTTAGAATACGGTTATGGAGGTATTCCAAATTTCGGCAAAGCTTTTGCTGTTTTAATGGGAGCATTCGCAATTGGAGGTATAATAAACAGAATTCTTATATATATATTCAGCATAAGCGGCCAAATAATAGAAGCTAGTAGCAAAATAAAAACCATAGTAAATTCAATTATAATCAGCAATCCAAGCATAGGTGTTGCTTTATTTTTACTCTCAATAGTTCTATCTTTTATCTTAGGATGTTTAGCTGGTGCCTTGTTTATCCTTCCAAGTGTTAAGCTTAAAGAAGATTATTTAGCCATAACATTGCTAGCAATAAGTGAGGTGACATATCTTATATGTTACTACAATGTTGATTTGATTGGGGGGTATTATGGCGTATCAATTCCTGATGTATTCTCATTTGTACCAGGGGAGAAAAGAGTTTTTGTCTTTTCAGGAATAGTCCTTCTTATTTCTTTCATAATTTACCTAATGCTAAATAAACTTTTGAATACACCGTACGGTAGACTTCTTAAAGCTATTAGAGAAAATGAGGATGTTGTAAAAGCTTATGGAAAAAATATAATGACTATTAAAATAAAAACAGTTTCATTGGGATCCGGTATTGCGGCTATAGCTGGAGCGTTATATTCCCTTTATTCAGTAAACGTAATTTCCAGTAGTTTTACTAGAGTTGAGTGGACTTTTTACCCATTCTTGATGGTTTTGCTTGGAGGAGCTGGAAATAATAAAGGAATTCTACTAGGAACGTTAATATTTGTTGTAGTGAAAATATTATTAACCATGTATAAGTTTGAAATTTCAAGTATTCTAAATCTGCCGTTTGAAGCAGTATGGCTGGAGTACATAATGTTTGGAGTACTTATGTTGATTATATTATTTTACAGACCAGAAGGTTTGATTAGAGAGAAACCTATATTCACAAAACCTATAAAAAACGTAATCGAGAAAAGAAAAGCGCGAAAGTAAAAATCTGCTACCAGATTTAAAAATTCGGATCTTACATATGACTTATTCCTGCTTCTTATCCTGTTCTTCAACTTGTTCTTTCTTCTCTTCTTCTTCCTTTTCTTCCTCGAAATCTTCCTTATTTAAAACTATAGCTATATCAGCAGAACTCTTTAATGCAGCTGAGAATCCAGGTTCAAATCCTATAATTATTGTCTCTTTACCCATTTCCATTGCCTTCTTTAGCACGGCTTTGAAGTCTGCATCCCTTGTTACTAACGCAATTGTGTCTATTGCATCATTGTATATTATTTCCATAGCATCCACAGCCATTCTCACGTCTACATCTCCAGATGTAATTATTGGCTCAAATCCTTGGTTTTCTACAGCTTCAACTAGTTTTTCAGTAGCATATTGATTCAAGAAAACTCTAGCGATTTTTACACTACCATACTCTGATAATATTTCTTTTATTTCATTTAAATTTATGCCAAATTCCTTTCTTAAAATATTTGGACCATCTACTAATACTCCTATCCTTCTTTTTCTTGTACTTTTCCTTTTTGAAGATAAATAACTCTTTATTTTCTGTAACTTTGATAAACTAATCTTTCTTTTAATAGACATCTAGTACACTTCACCTCTCAAAATTCTTTTTAAAATTATATCTATTTAAAAGATTTCCTAGTAAAGTATTAACTACTAAGCTAATACAGCCTTCATAATCTTAATGCCAATTTAATTAAAAAATCTACAAATCTAACCTCCAGTTTACAAAAAAATAAAGAACTAATGAAACTTGATGTGAAACAAACTTTATTATTAAGTTTTAAATAAAAATTAAACAAATATTGCTCATTTTTTCTCGGTATGCTTTAGCTTAGCGGTTTAATCAAGATTCCATAAGTAAATTAGTATTATGCTAGTTTAAAACCTTCTCTATTTCGTTAATATCCGCAGGAACTTCAATAGGTTTATTACAAACCTTCAAAACTGTTTCAGGATCTTTTAAAAGATGTCCCGTGACTATACAAACCACCGTTTCATTTTTATCTATTTCTTCATTTTTTGCCATTTTTATTAATCCCGCTACCGATGCAGCTGATGCTGGTTCAACACCAATACCTTCCTTTGCTGCAAGAATTTTCTGTGAATTTAATATTTCATCATCAGATACTTGTATTGCAGTACCACTGGATTCATATATTGCTTTTAAAGCTTTTCTAGCATTTACTGGATCTCCTATTCTTATTGCTGTTGCCACTGTTTCTGGATTCTTAATTGGTGTGACTTTATCTTTTTTATTTTTTACAGCCAAATATACTGGATTTGCCCCTTCCGCTTGGACACCAACCATTTTTGGTATTTCATCAATAAGATCCAACTCGAAAAATTCTTTAAATCCCTTATATATAGCAGATATATTCCCCGCATTTCCAACTGGAACTATTACTCTATCAGGTACACCTATTTCATCGACTATTTCGTAAGCTATAGTTTTTTGACCTTCAAGTCTAAAAGGATTTACTGAGTTTAGCAGATAAAAACCTTTTAATTTACATATTTCTCTAATTAACCTCAAAGCTTCGTCAAAATTGCCTTTTATTCCTATAACTTTGGCTCCATGCATTAATGCTTGAGCTATTTTCCCTATTGCGACTTTTCCTGCTGGGAGTAGTATATAAGCCTTAATCCCTGCCTTCGCAGCATACATGGCCATTG
>CAZCHG010000033.1:0-1178 GCA_964498465.1 uncultured archaeon
ACCCCGAATGGGGATGAGCCCTTGAAGGGCGATGTGTCCCAAAGCGGACGTATGTCTTATCAAATGTCCGCTGAACCCCCATAATCAATTTGGTGTTGAATCATGAGTGTAACAATAATTGTTGGTGGATTTTGGGGCGATGAGGGAAAAGGTAAAATAGTTGCATATCTGGCAAAGAAAGATAAACCAGATATAGTGGTTAGAGGAGGAGTAGGTCCAAACGCTGGTCATACAGTTGAATTTAACGATAAAAAAATAGGAGTTAGGATGGTTCCATCTGGCTTTGTTTACGAAAAAGCTAGATTGCTGATAGGTGCAGGGGTTCTAGTAGATCCAAAGGTTTTCTTGAATGAAGTGAAAACATTAAAGGTAGAAGACAGAACTGGGCTGGATTATAGATGTGCAATAATAGAGAATAAACATATAGAGATGGATAGGAAAAATTCGCACTTAAAGGATAAAATTGGAAGTACTGGAACTGGGTGCGGACCCGCTAATGCTGATAGGGTTTTAAGGATTGCTAAACTAGCTAAAGATGTTGAAGAGTTAAGAAAATTTACAACCGATGTGCCTTTAGAAGTAAACTCGGCTATAAGTAATGGAAAAAAAGTATTAGTGGAAGGTACGCAGGGATTTGGTTTAAGTTTATATTATGGTACATACCCTTATGTAACATCGAAGGACACTACAGCATCATCAATTGCGGCTGATGTAGGTATTGGTCCTACGAAGGTAGATGATGTTATTGTAGTATTTAAGGCATTTCCTACAAGAGTTGGGGAAGGTCCATTTCCAACCGAGATGCCAGTTGATGAGGCAGAAAAACTGGGAATTATTGAGTATGGAACTGTTACTGGAAGGAGAAGACGAATAGGTTACTGGGATAGCGAATTTGCTAGGTATTCTGTAATGGTAAATGGTGCCACACAGGTAGCTATGACTGGAATTGATAAACTTGATAACAAATGTTATGGTGTAAATAAGTGGGATAACCTCAGTGATAAAGCTAAAAAATTCATTGAAAAAGTAGAAAAGGATCTAAACATTCCAGTTACTTTAATATCTACTGGACCTAAAATAGACCAGATAATTGATTTGAGAGAAGAAAAATTATAAACACCTCTATAAAAATTTGGGTTCGCAACGGTTTTTGATTCAAGGAGTATCAAGTAACGTTA
>CAZCHG010000033.1:1278-13853 GCA_964498465.1 uncultured archaeon
TTCCTCAAAGTGGTGAATGTTACAGTTCATTCCCTAAACCACCTTGGGGGAACGGTGAGATTATGGGCCTAATGATTTTACCTCTTTCTGAAATATTGCTTTCTATTCTTAGTTTACTTTTGATAATAGTAATATCTGGAGCTTTCCTTTGGATTGGATTGAAAATGATTGGAAAAAACCAAAATTTGCTGTTTGTTGGTGTTATTAACTTGGCAGCAGTATTCTTTGCTGTGCTTGTAACTAGTTTATTAACGTTTGTTCCATTTGTCTCTGTAATCTCCCCGATTTTAGGGTATTTTGCTTATATTTATGCACTTAAAGGTTTACTTAATCTAACATTTTGGGAAGCTTTTCTAGCATCATTCTTAGCAGCATTGGTTTTCGTGTTTGTAACTTTGATACTTTTGTTCTTATTTGATATTTGGGTTTTCAAATTTACACCAATTTACAAACCTCCTCCAATACATTTTTAATTTTTAAATTTTTAATAACTCCTCCTCTAATTAATATGAGAATAAAATGTATGCTTTTATTTTAAAAGCATAAACCCTGTGAAAGTATTTCTAATTGGCAAGATTGGAACTAATAAGTTATTTTGCTGTTTAAATTGCTTTTGCTTATTATTTTTCATTGAAAATTTTGGCAAAATTTTATTTTATAATAAAAAATATAAATTTTTTAAAAACTCTAAAAATATATTCAAATTTATTTTTTGCTGAAAGTCTAAATAAGTAAAGATTCAATTGAGGAACACACTATTAAGCAACTTTTTAAAGAGACTTAGCTGAATTTAATCTTGAGATCCTTAAGTTTGAAAGTTATAATTAAAACTTGCTGGGGAAAAATATGGATCGAAATAAGAAATACTTGATACTTGTTCCGGATGGGTTAGCGGATTGGGCTTTGGAAGAGTTAAAAAATAAAACTCCATTAGAATACGCTGATACACCGAATATGGACTTTATAGCAAAGGAAGGAGCTTGTGGGATAGCGAAAACTATTCCTGAGGGGTTTGAGCCTGGTAGTGACATAGCAAATCTTACAATACTTGGAGTTGATGTAAAAAAATACTATACAGGAAGAGGACCTATAGAAGCTCTAGCAAAAAATATAACTGGGAATATTGTATTTAGATGTAATCTAGTTCTCGTTAAAAATAATATTATGGTAGATTACAGTGCAGGTAGAATATCTGATGGAGAAGCATCTAAAGTCATTGGCTTATTAAATGAAAAAATAGACATTGATTATGTTAAATTTTATCCTAGCAAAAGTTACAGGAATTTGCTAGTTATAAACAAAGATTATGATGAAAAAGTTAAAACTGTACCACCACATGACATAATAAATAAAAATATAGATAATTTTCTTCCTAAGAATAAGAGTTTAGCAAATCTTCTCATTAAACTGATAAAAAAATCAAAAGAAATAGTCTCTGAAGCTACTGATAAAGCTAATATGATATGGCCATGGAGTGGCGGAAAAATGCCTAATTTTCCAAAAATAAAAGATAGAAATCTAACTGGAGCAATGATATCTGAAGTAGATTTGTTAAAAGGCATAGGTAAAGGGTTAGGAATGATCGTTTTTGATGTAGAAGGGGCAACAGGTTATATAGATACAAATTATAAAGGTTTGGCGAAAACAAGCATTAAATGTCTTCAAAAATACGATCTAGTTGTATTACACACTGAGGGAATAGATGAGGTTAGCCATGAAGGTGATTTAGAGAAAAAAATTGAAGCAATAGAAATTTACGACGAGAAAATAGTTGGTTATATACTAGATAGAGTAGATTTGGAAGAATTAAGAATACTATTGATTCCAGACCACCCAACTCCTATAAAAATTAGAACTCATGCAAAAGATCCAGTTCCATTCGCCATATATGGATGTAAAAGGGATGATGTGAAAGTTTTCTCAGAAAAAGCTTGTGCAAAAGGAAGATTTGGGTTCATAAACGGTTTACTTTTACTTGAATTGCTAACAAAGTATTGTTAGGGTTTTTCAACTAATCGGGAATAAGTTTCACAAAACTCATTATAAAAATGGAATATAGATACTATTTTGAACTTAAGAAATGGATAGTTTCGCTGTATATTAAAGTTTTAGAACTTTAATTTCATTTATAGCATCATCAACTTTTATTTCCTTTATTTTTTCAATCTTTGCTTGAGTTATCGGATTTTTTGGGACTATTTTACAACCTTCATCGCTTTCAATTGATATCTCCAGGGTCCCGATATTTCTAGCTATTTTTACGATCTCCTCTTTATCAAAGCAGATTAATGGTCTTATAACTGGAATATTAATAAAATAATCTTCAGCAAATAAATTTAATAATGTTTGGCTGGCAACTTGGCCTAAATTGTCACCAGTAATTAAGAAGTCGCAGTTAATTTTCTTAGCTAATAACTCGGCAATCTTTAGCATTGTAATTTTGCAGTAAATGCAGGTATATCTGGTATTTAGAAATTTAGATATTTTTTTTTAATCACATTATGTGGTAGGGCAAATAATCTCTTACCCCCAAGAACTCGAACCAAACGCTTGGCCTTACTTAAAGATTTATCACCGAAATAAAAATGGATGTATTCCAATTCAATACCCCTATGTAACATTAAATAACTGGCTACGGGAGAATCTATTCCGCTAGATAATAAGGAAAGTCCTCTCATTTTATCTTCCTGTTGTTTGCAAACACTATTTGTATTGGTACTGTTAATTCAATTCATTGGATAAATTAAGTTCGACAGAGTATAAGAACCTGTGATAGTTAAATGACAAGTGAACTCGAGGTGTAAAATTCTGGGTGAATGTGCAATCTTACGCTTTGTGATATGCTTGCGTTGAAAATTTTTACGTAAACAAAGAGGCAATCACTTCCCAATTTGCTTTTTTATGGTAGCCAAATATGCTAGATAAGCATCTAGTTGCAATCTTTCGTGAGCACCCTCAGTTAGTCTGAAATCTATTTCTCCTAGCTTATCAATGAGTAAAACTTTTAATTTTTCATCTAAGCTTGAATTTAATATTTCTCTGAAAAGTTGAGAAACTACATCCTCTCCAGACATCCCATACTCTATCATAAGTTTATCAAGCAAGTTTCTAGCTTCCATGAATTTACCCTCCAAGGCAGTATGCAAAATTTTTGATAACTCTTCTGGTCTAGCTGTAGCTGTAACTTGATATATAACCTCAGCATTGATTACCTCTCCCAGGGCTGCAGCACCCTGTAGGGCATTTATAGCTTTTCTAAAATCTCCGTTTGCTATGTATATTAAAGCCTCTAAGCCATCTTCGGTAATTTTTACATTCTCTTTCTCGCAAATCTCTAACAATCTTTTTTTCATAGCATCTGGAGGTACTGGTTTAAATCTAAAGACTGTACATCTACTCTGTATGGGTTCAATGATTTTGCTGACATAATTGCAACTTAGTATGAATCTGCAAGCTCTTGAATACATTTCCATTGTTCTTCTTAAGGCTGCTTGAGCATCTGCGGTTAAAGCATCTGCTTCATCTAGAAATATGATCTTGAATGGAGCATCGCCTATTGGTGCTGTTCTCGCAAATTCTTTTATTTTATGTCTAACTACATCAATACCTCTTTCATCGCTATTATGAAGTAAAATCATTGCAGGATGTCCGCCCCAAAAGACCTCTGATCCTGGAACACTAAAGTCATAAACCCAGCCATGGTAATCAATTTCATCTAATGCAAGTATTCTTGTCACGCAAAGCCTTGAGTTAATGAGATTTAGTAAATTTTGATACAATCTCAAAGTTTCATAGTCAAAATCATGTAGTAAGTCGTAATCTATAGATCTTATTAAGTCGAAAAGTTTTGATTTCTTTTCCACTTCAACTCTTTTCAAGTACTTCCAATCTTTGTGTAATGCATAATCTATACGTTTAAATAAATGAACAAAAGGCTTAGTGTGCAAATAACTATTTAAATTACAATTAAAACCATCCAATTTTATTAGGTAATCCCCAACTTTTAATTTACTTGCCATTTCTGGAACTATATTACCGTAGTCATCTATGATCATTACTGAGTGGCTTGGAGTCACTTTAACTTTTCCACATTCATGCTTAATTATGGTAATACGATCAGCTTCATGTCTGGATATGAAAGATACAGGATACGTGCCTACATTGCTATTAAAACTTAATACTTTTAAGTCAAGTGGAACAACGTACTCTTCTTTATCATTTTTGAAGTATAGTTTATCTATTTCCTGAAAACTTGTAACTTTTGTTATAGATCCAATTTGAACAAAAACTTTAGTATCTGGAGTAACTGAGGCATTCATTTCAATGAAGTTATCTCTCCAGTGTTCTCCAAACAGATCTCTAGTTAAAGCTATAGCTGAGGCTGTTTTTCCTGTACCAGGAGGACCAGCGAAAAGAAGGTGAGGTATATTTCTTTTTTCCACATAGCTCATTAATCTTTGTACAACTTCATCTTGACCTACTACTTCTTTTAATGTCTTTGGTCTGTATTTCTCCACCCAAATTTCAGTCTCAAAACTCATGTTACCTCACACTTTATTACTATTTTTAGCTAATTTTACTGCTAAAAATTAAGTTAATTGGACTGGCATTTTTAAATTTACTTAACTGTTTTTAAAATTTGATCATGTGTATTAGAAAGTAAACCACTATTTTTATCAAAATATTTTTGTATTTTTTATTGATAAAATTACTAGGATAAAATTGTTTTGTTTTTTATTTATCCTTCTGTAGCAGTTTCACAAATTTTTATGGGTTTCAGCTACGCTATAATGGAGTTATATACCAATGACGCGAATGCGATTGAAAAATCAACTCTTTATGAAAATAAAGTTTTAGAACTTTTAAATGTGAGCTAAACTGTAATGTACTCTAGGATTTTGTAATAATCCCGGATTTATTTTTAAAATTAAGTTAACTGTGCTAGAAAATCGCTGTATAAATGAATAATGAAGGAAAAAATATAAATTTCTAGCAAAAGAGAGTTTGCAAAGTTTTTAATAAAATACTTTGGAGCACTTCTTTAACTCTGAATAAAAATAGGAGGCATGGTATCATTGTAACTGCAAGAATAACAATAAAAGACTTGAAAGAAAGCCTAATAGCGCTTGTAATATGCACAGTAGGTGAGCTTGTAACTGGAATAGTATTTGGAGTATCATCATCGTATTTAATTATTCTCCCAGCACTTATGCTAATAATTCCTCCGAGTTTAGGATTAAGAGGCAATATATACTCTTCTTTAAGCTCTAAAATAAGCACATATCTACATTTAGGAAGAATACAACCATCTTTAGGAAGTATAAGAAAAATAAGCAGTGAAATTCAACTTTCTATGATTTTATTACTTGTTATGAGCTTTTTAATAGGTGTTTTAGCATTTATTGCTTATTCGGCGGTGAAAAATAGATTTACAATGATCGATTTTGTAAATTTAGCAGATATAACTTTAATATCTGTTATACTTTCAGCTCTTTTCTTATGCCCAATGACTATAGTTTTAACAGTGGAAAGTTATAGATTTGGGTGGAATCCTGACAATTTAACTGCGCCAATTGTATTTTTACTTGGAGATATCATAACTTTGCCATTAATATTTGTAGCATTTGACATAACTTACCTTTTGAGTAATCTGCTTAGAATTTTGGTGTTATTTGCGATATTAATTTCTGTGGTAATTATATTTTTCCTGTATTATAATAAAAGAAATAGTAAAAATGTATTTGCCATTAAAGAAAGTTTCTATGCACTGTTTTTATGTTTATTATTACAATTTATGGCGGGATTTATTCTTATGCAGGAAATACCAAGTTTTATAAAGTTTTCAGGACTATTAACAGTCTTACCAGCGTTTTTGAGTGTTGGGGGATCTATAGGTGGAATTTTAGTTGCCAGATTTTCAACACTGCTACATTTAGGTATAATTGAACCTGCAGTAAAACCAAAAAGGGATATATTAATAAGTTTAAGTCTGATGCATATTCTTTCTTTTGTTATATTTTTCATACTTGGCATTCTAGCTTACACTTTAAATCTAATATTAAAATTGAGTTCTCCACCCCTTATAAACACATTAACTATGATAGTTTTTGCTGGACAAGTTCTAACATTTTTCTTAAATGTAATATCTTACTATCTTTCTATATTTTCATTTAAATTTGGTTTCAATCCTGATAATATTGGTATACCAATACTTTCAGCACTTATGGATTATACTGGAACGTTTTGTTTCGTTTTAGCACTTCGCTTGTTTATTTAGTTTTTTAAAGTAAAAATTAAAAATCTAACAATGCTATCTGGGAGTATCATCTGAATATGTGTCTCTTTTCTACATTCATTCTAATTAAGGGTTTTGAAATATGTCTTCTGGCGCAAGGTGGAACTTCGTAAAAACCTGTTTCAATTTCTCTTTTTACTTTAATCTTCTCTTTCTTAAACTCATAAGTTTTACATCTTTTGCATCTAAATCCCTGATTTTTACCGGCAGATTTCATTCTTTTACCGCATTTAGGGCAAATTGGATTTCTTTCAATATAAACATCCGCTACTTCTATTACATTTATTTTCTCAAGATTAATGCAGCCTTTTTTGTATCCACCGTAAACTTCTACTATATCACCGGTTTTTAACTTTGAAACTATATTTCTAAACTGTTTAGTCGGCTCAAAAGCAGCACAGGTTATTTCTCCAAATTTAGTCATTATTGAGAAAAATACATGTCCTCCCATTTTATATTCTGGATCTTTTACAACTTTTCCCCTGATGATATATGATCTGTAGTCTTCAAGCTTCTGTATTTCATCCTCTTTAATTAAATGCATATCAGTTCCTTGGTTTGTTACGAAAATCATTTCATGTTCGTATTTCTCGGTTTTAATTATTTCCTTGGCTTTTAGTATGGCACTAATTGAGTCACCTCTTATACCATACAGCACAGGATTTGGTGAATTTGGAACCGCTACTACAACTTTGTTTTGCCAATCAACTGTATCCCAAGTTTTTGGGTATGTCTCCAAATCAGCCTCATAGAATGAGTCCTCGTCAATAACTCTTTCCTTATCGAAGTTTTCTGGAAATCTGTAGGTTAGCAACTCATATGTATAATCATAAAGTTTTGTACCAATTGCTGCAAGTGCCCCAATTACACCCCTACCTGTCTTATATGCGAGCACAATGGAAAAACTGAGTTGTCTTATAATTTTTGTGGCATCGCTTATTTGTACAACATCCTTTATCACTTTATTTGAAAATGGATAAATTTTTTCCAAATCTTTTTGATAATTTCTTACAATTACCACTCCTGGATGTGTGTTATCATCATCAAGTTCAGCATGTTTTTCAATATTTTTATCAATTACATTTATAATTTCATCAATTTCACCCTTTACCAAAAAAGATACAGCTCCATTACCTCTTGTTTTAAATGGAACATTGGGGTTCAATCTTATAAGTCTGGGATATCCAATAATGTTAAAACCGAGTTTTTTTAATTCTTCAATTATTTTTACGGCTAAATATGTAGTACACATTCCATGTAGAGAATCTGTATCATCTATTCCAATCCAGAACTCTTGGTAATCGTACATAATATTGCGTTTAGGATAACTCATTTCACTTAATTTTAATGTCAAGGAGATTACCTTTTGTGTATGATCTTAATATGGACTTTTTCAACCCTTTTGGAAAGTTTACAGAATCTAATCTATCTTTTATATCAAATTCATCAAATTTAATTTCAAAATAACTAACGCTGGTTGTATCAGTATCAATTACAGCAAAAACTGGGTTTTTCCTTTTTACTTTAAACCCTATTGGTCCCAGAGAAACAATCTTACCGTATTGAGTAAGCACATGGAAGCTACTTTTTCCTGCTATGAAAAGCATTTTGTATTGCTTAAACTGCTCGTGAATTTTCTCATAGTAGAATTGCGGCATGTTATTCTCAAGTTCCTCTCCAGGTTCAACGGGATTATCATATCTGAAATGAAAATTAAACTCACCGAACTTTTCGTCATGGTAATCTTTTAAATTCATTAGCCACCTTCTTCCCTCACTACCTAAATTTTCCAGATTCCACCTGAGACAATCCTTAATATACCTTGGGAGCTCTAGATTTAATTTTTCATCTGATTTTAAAATAAGTTCGTCAAATTTGCCTTTTATAAGAACAACATTCTCCAACTTACTTAGTATAGTAAATACTTCTCGGGCACAAGGTAAAGGGCCAAGAATACCGATGATATAAACTTTAGTTACGACTTTCCCTCCATCTTTAAGTTTCTCAAGCTCCCAAAGAAAACTCTCCAGTGCTGGTAAATTTCCGCAAAGATTCGAAGCTACTGCAATATGCATAAGTCTATGTCTTTAGAGGTTTTGTATAAATAATTTAAACTTTCGAAATTGAGAAATAGTAGCTAAGACAGTAGAATTCATCTTAATCAGTGAAACTTTGCCAGTAATGTAAGCTTTTCATGTTTAGGATTTTAAAAAATTTTCTGAATATACCCGCATTAGTCAGATATGAAATAATTATTATTCAAAAGTTTAGAAAAATTAGTAAAATAAAGAGATTAAGTGAAAAGGAGTTAATCAAGTGAGGAGTATAATAATGAGAGAGGCTTTAAAGATTGCATATTTTGGTCAAAATTTTAGTGGATTTCAATATCAGCCTAATGTGAGAACAGTTGAAGGGGAACTATTCAAAGGTTTCAAGAAAATGGGTATTGATTTAAAGACGGCTAATTATAAGGCTGCAGGAAGAACCGATGCTGGAGTACACGCATTTGGGCAAGTTATAGCATTTAATGTGGAAAATAAAAAACCATTATTGCCAAGGATGATTAATTCAAACTTGCCTGATGATATAATAAGTTGGGGATGGGCAGAAGTCCCAGAGGATTTTGATCCAAGAAAGGCTATAAGTAGAACTTACATGTATGTTCTTTATGCGGAAGGTTATGATATTACAGCTATGAGGAAAGCTATAAAAATGCTTATTGGTACACATGATTTTTCAAATTTTACGAGAAAATTTGGAGAAAATAAAACATGCGTTAGAACCATTTACTCTGCAGATTTGAGGGTTAGTGGAGATTTTTTGATATTTGAAATTGAAGGAAACGCTTTTACTTGGAACATGGTTAGATGCATAGTATCAGCTTTAGAAGCCGTAGGTTCTGGAAGAAGAAGTATTGAATGGTTCAAATTAATGCTAACTCCAGAAAAACACAAAGAAAGAATAGAACCAGCGCCACCGCATGGTTTAATTCTTAAAGACGTAAAATACGAGAATATAGAGTTCGAAATTGATGATTATGCTTGGAATAAGCTTGAGAGTAAAATAGAGAATATGATTAAATACTATGGCACTCTTTACAAACTTTTTAAACTAATCAAAGAAATTAAGTGATCAATTTTTAGATCACGTAGTTTAAAAAAGTAGTATTTTAGTTTCTTAGAAGCAATATTAGAATTTTTTGAATGTAAACAAGATCTACAATTAGATCTTGTGAAAAATCATCATAGTCTGTTTGTTAACTGAAAATAATTTTTCAAAAGCTTATAAAACAGATTTGTTAAAAAGTTCAGCTAGTGTGAGGATTAAAAGATATAAAATTATAAGGGTTGATATACCGGAGGATGTTTTGAAAAAATTAAAGGCTAAAACTGGGGAAAAAACAGCTAAAGATGCAATATTTAAAGCAGTAGAACATTATATAGGTTGCTCTTGGACAGAAAGTAACAAAAGAAGGAAGAAGAGAAAAGCAGGAAGACATCCCGTCTATTTAGCAAAATTAATCAAATTAAGAGACTCTTCTGAGTAAAGCATTACCATTTTTAAATTCTACGAAAAATCCCAATTTTTTTAGAAATCTCGCTGACTTTTTGTCCTTGCCATGAAGAAGTAATTCAATTAAATCTTCTTCAGTATCGATATCTATACTTGCAAAAAATGAATCAAATATTTTTACATTTAAACCAAGTTTTTTTGCAATTTCTATGTGTTTAAAAAAGCTACCACCGTAATATGACACTCTGAATTTTTTGTTTCTAACTAGAAGCATATTAGTACCTCCTCTTTTGCCTGGAGCAATTATAACATCCCCATCCATCTGTATAAATGATTCAAATATTTCTTTTGAGATGAGTGGCAAATCAGACATAATTATGCAACAATCATCTTTCTTTATTTCCGAGTTTATAGCGGTATTTAAGTCGGATCTGTTTATTTCAATTTTGAACTTCTTCAGAGGTATATAATCTGTTGATAAAACTATAGGGTCGAAATTACACGATCTTATTACATCTATAACATCCTCTAGCATTAAAAGTGCTAAATTCTCTCTCTCGAATTCATTAAGAATATTTGCGAGTCTAGATTTTGGGTTAACAGGTTTAAAGGGAATTATTATCCTCATTTCTCAATGCAGTAAATTTCTGGAAGCTCTCTGAATTTTTCATCCATATCTAAACCGTAACCTACAACAAATACGTTTGGTATTTTAAAACCTAAGTAGTCTATTTTTACATCAACCCTTCTTCTTTCTGGCTTGTCTAGCAAAGCACATATTCTTACACTTCTTGCACCTTTATTTTTTAGATGCTTCACTAAATAATTTAGAGTTAAACCAGTATCAACTATGTCTTCTACAATCAAAACATCCCTGTTTTTCACATCTCTCTCCAAATCTAAAAGCATTTTAATTTCTCCAGAGCTTTCAGTACCAACGTAGCTTCTAACTTTTACGAAGTCTATTTCTACTGGAATTTTAAGCTCTCTTACCAAATCAGCCAAGAAAACAAAACTACCATTCAAAACGCCAACTAAAATTGGATTTTTGTCTTTATAATCATTATTAATTTTATCAGCAAGCTCTTTAACTTTTTTTGAGATCTCATCTTTGCCAATCAATAGCTTTAATTTCATATTTTACACTAAGTCTTGCAATTTTTTAATTTATCTTTTCCTCCTTTTTAACCTTAGATAACATTCTATTTAAAATTAAAAGAGCCTCATCATCGTTTTTTACTTTTTTGCAGTTATTAATACTGTTGTATATTTTAGTTGCAAGCCCATTGGTGAAATCTCTGACCTCTATAGGATCCTTTTCAATTGAAATGATATTTTTTTCTTTAGAAACTTTTTTTACAGCAATTAAATTTTTTAAATTTCCGTTTCCAAATGGAACATTTGTTATAATAATGACATCAGAACTTTTCATTACCTTAATGTTTTCATTATATGAACTATTTGAAATCGGAGAAAAGGGAGCTTCAGATACTACTTGTATCCCAAGATTTTTTGCAGTTTCCCAATCTGAATCTAATACATTTAAAACACCGGCGGAAACTCTGAAATTGTTATATACAAGCTTGTACATTAGATTGCTGCCAGTTCCTCCTCCACACACAACATGAACTTTTATGTTTACTTTTGTATAAGTCCTAGTTTTCGGTTTAGCTGGAATAACGTATATTCTGTTAGTTATAGGGTTCTTTTTAATTATTGCATCTACTTTGAATACTTTTTTAATTACTTCTCTATTTAGAATCTCTTCTGGATGACCAATTCCTACAATTTTGCCATCATTAATTAATATAACTTTTGTACAGTATTGTATTGCTAGATTAATGTCATGAGTTGCAATAATTACGGTTAAACCTAAATCTGACAACTTTTTTAACAATTCCATAATTTCTATTCTACTATTTATGTCTAAATGTGATGTAGGCTCATCTAAAAGAATTATTTCTGGATTTTGAGCCAAAGCTCTTGCTATTATTACTTTTTTTCTCTCTCCTCCGCTAATTTGGCTAATTTTTCTACCAATTAGGTGTAAACACTTTACAAGTTCTAAAGATTTTTGTACAATGTCATAATCCTTTTTACTCTCCTTTTTAAATCTACAAAGATGGGGATATCTCCCGATGAAAACAAAATCCTCTATTTTAAAGTCATGTGGTAAATCCTCAAACTGAGGAACTACTGCCAGTTTTTTTGAGAGCTCTATTGGTGTATAATTTTTTATATCAGTGTTATCGATTAAAATTGTACCATATTTTGGTGCTAAGAACTTTGCTAGGCATCTTAAAAGAGTAGTTTTTCCACTTCCGTTTGGTCCAATAATCCCTATGAAATCCCCCTTTTTTATTATGAATGAGATATTTTTTAAGACTATACTATCGTATCCTGCGTATAAGTTGTTAACAGAGATTACGGCATTCCTGTGGGTGCTAATATTTTTGGAACATCTCATTTCTGAATAAATTGTAGGAAGGATTTTTATAAAATTGTTACTCACAGGATATACTTTTAAGATGAAAACACATGGGAAACAGTAGAAGTAATCCTCCTATTGCATTAAAATTGGGCTCTTCAAATCCTATGTGGGTCTTGCCTTGCGAAGTAGCTCAAGATTTGGTAGACATTGATACACAATTAGAGACACCTCATTCGTGTTTTTCCAACTATAACTTGATCGCTTCTTCTAATGCTTCGCTTAAAGCACCTTTTTATTTCTTAATTTCTACAATCTTGGCTCTAAACTTTCTACCGA
>CAZCHG010000034.1:0-13750 GCA_964498465.1 uncultured archaeon
TAGAAGTTATTCAAAACTTGACAAATCTTATATATACCGTATCGTTTATCTCAAGAATTGCTCCATATTGCTTATTTGCTGGCCATACTTTTAAGATTATCGTATCTCCTAATTTGGCTACTCCTTGGTGCTCATGAATATGTGCACAAATTGCAACTCTTGGTTTATTTTCTTTAATCCAATTTAAAATTGATTTACTACCAACATTCACTCCTCCTCTGACTACATCAAACAATCCGTAAGGAGGGCTGTGAAATACTGCTATATCAAATTTTCCTTTAAATTTATCAAGTTCTTTGGCTATTTCCTCATCGCTGAACTCAAAAGGTGTATTGAAAGGCGTTGTGGAACTTCCACCCATTCCAAATATTTTTATATCCTGAAATTTCTTTTCTTTTAGGTGTACTGAGACTCCTTTTTCCTCTAAGATTTCCAAAACTTCTTTTCTGTCCATATTACCAGGTATTGCAAATACCTGCTTTTCTATACTATCTATTACCTTTGCTGCAAAGGTCGGATCATCAGCATTTGTAAAATCTCCTGCAATTATAACTGCATCTACCTCTTCAGGTATTCTTATTTCACTGCCATGCAAATCTGCAACTACAAAAAACTTCATTCAACATAACCTCCTTTTTAAAAATTCAGTCTTTGAATAAAGGCATAATCTCCTTACTAATTAACTCAATGGCTTTTTTCTTATCACAACCAATTGGACTACCAATTACTATTTGATTTACCCCTAATTTTTTAAGCTTATCTATCTTTTCAATAACTTCAGTTTTACTTCCGCTTATGGATAATTTTTCCACTATGTCATAGTTTATTACTTTCTTTATTTCCATCCAGTCTCCTTTAACTATTAATTTTCTAACTATACGCGCTTTATCCTCCAGTCCATGTTTCCTCAAAAGGCTTGGAGACATTGACGATAAAATAAACGCTACAACCATTTTTGCTAATTCTTTGGCTTTATTTGAATTATTATCTATAGAGAAGCAAGTGAATGCTGCTAAATCAAAATCTTTGTTTCTTTTTAGCTTGCTCAAAGTTTTGTAGTCCTCTGGATTTGACGAATTTACTAATACACCATCGCCTATCTCAAAAGCTAGCTTTATCATTTTTGGACCTTGTGCACCTATGTAAATTTTTAAATTCCTTGGCTTAAAGTTCAGTTTGGCTTTATTTAATCTAAAAAATTCACCCTCATAATCTACTTTTCTCCCAGTAAGTAGAAGTCTAATTATTTCAACAGCTTCCTTTATCCTTTTTAAGGGTTTATCCCATTCTATTCCAATTTCCCCAAGTACAGTTCTATCTCCAGCAGCTAAACCTAGCACAGCTCTTCCGTCACTAACTTCATTAACTGTTGCTATCGCTGAAGCTATTACAGCCGGATGTACATGATAAGGATTTGCTACACCTGCTCCAAGTTTAATTCTTTTAGTTTTCAATGCTAAGAAAGTTAATACCGAGATTACATTTCTATTATTGTAATGATCTGTAACCCAAATATAATCAAAGTTGTTTTCCTCTGCTAATTTCGTTACTTCTAATATCTTTTCAAATGGAACATTTGGTACGATTTCCAGTCCAAATTTCATAATTCATTATTACTAAGCTCTTGACTTTTAAATAGCTTTTAATAAACTCTCCCAAGAATTACTTTAACTCTTAGACATTCACTTTAATACTTTAATCAAAGTGCACATGAATTAGTATTTTCAGGAAACCAAACCTTTCTTCAATCGGAATAGAGATAATAACTTTAATTTAAAAAACAACAAATAAAAATAAAATTACTAAAAGTTTTTGATCCTCATGGTGGTCGAAAATGAAAGGGTATAAATTTATAGAGCATACAGCAGATGTTGGCATTGAAATTTATGGAGATTCTCTAATTAACTTACTGGAGAATGCTACTATAGCTTTCTTTGATGCGTTTGTTTTTCTAGATAAAATAAAAGAAAGTAAATCAATAGATATAGTTGTTAAAGCGGATTCGGAGGATTATTTACTATATAAATGGTTAAATGAATTACTATATCTCCTTAACGTCGAGTATTTCGCTGCGAAAAATGTAAAAGTTGAAATAAATGACCTTACAGCGAAAGGTAGGCTTAAAGGAGACTCAGTCTACCCAGAAATAATAAAAACTGAACCAAAGGCCATAACTTTTCATAAGTTTAAAGTTGAAAAGAAAAATGACAAATGGTTCGCCTTTGTCATTATTGATATCTAATATTAAGTCGTTATCCTTTTAACTTTTATTTAACATCATTCTTTTGTAAATTCTTCCTTGCATACCGTGAAATACTGAAAAACCTTCAGCATATTTTTGTTCAAGTTCAACTGATTCAAATGAAACTAGTTCATGCCTATACAATGAATAAGGTGAGTCTCTTGCTACTGGAGTAACCAAGCCGCTGTACAGTTTTAATTTAACCCATCCTGTAACTCTTTCCTGCGTTTTGTCAATAAATGCATTGAGATCTTCGAACAAAGGTTCATTTATTAACCCTTGATAAACCAACTCCGCCCACTCTTCCTCGACTATTCTTTTAAACTTTAATTCTTTCCTAGTTAGCACCAATTTCTCTAAATCTCTATGAGCTGTTATTAGAATTGTCGCTGCTGGATTTTCGTAGTTTTCTCTTGATTTAAAACCAAGAACCCTGTCCTCTATTATATCTACTCTGCCTATGCCATGTTTTCCACCTATTTCGTTTAGCTTGTTTATAAGCTCCAATCCATTCATCCTTTTTCCATTTAACGCTACTGGTATTCCTTTTTCAAAATCTATTTTTATATATTCAGGGTCTTTTCTCGTAATCTTCGTCCACTCATAAATATCTTCACTTGGTTCAAGGCTGGGATCTTCTAAATAACCTCCTTCTACACTTCTATTCCACAAATTTTCATCTACGCTGTAAGGTTTTTCCTTAGACGTAACTATTACTCCTTTACTTTTTAAGTATCCCAATTCCCAAGTTCTGGTCAGATTTAATTCTCTCACTGGAGCTAAAATCTTTAAATTGTACTGATGGAATATATTATCAAATCTAAGTTGATCGTTTCCTTTTCCTGTACATCCATGCGCAACATATTCCGTTCCTTCAGCCATTGCTATTTCAGCAACTTTTTCAGCAATTAATGGCCTTGAGATAGCTGTACCTAAAAAATATCCTTCATATTCTCCATTAGCCTTTATCAACTGGTATAATAAGTTTACATACTCCTCCCTTGCATCTATAGTATAGTGCTTATCAGCGTATTTTTCACCAAGCTTCCTAGCTTTTTCTATATCTTTCCTAGGCTGACCTACATCAACTGTTACAGTGATAACCTCATCAAATCCATATTTTTCTTTTAACAAAAATATGCATGCTGTTGTATCTAAGCCTCCAGAATAAGCTAGCACAACTTTTCTCATAAAAGAAATTCTTGCTACACTTTTATGTTAAATTAATTTCTATAACGTTGCCATTTTCAACATCCGCATCACTTAATGTTAGTGTTTTCGTGATGTTTCCAGCTTTTATATAATATGGAGTTATAGGTTTAACTGGGTAAACAGTTTTCTGAGCATAAGGTACAATAATTTCAAATCTATTACCAGGCTTCACCTTAACCTTCTGAGTGTACTCTATTATTCTACCCTGATTCGTTTTTATAGTTGTGTTTATGAATATTTCCGAGACATTCGCTGGAGCTTTGCCTACAATCTTTGCTCCTTTAACAAATTCAAAAACTTTCACGTAACCAGTAGATGTTACATTAACTCTTGGTAATTTTAGCTTATTCAAATAAAGAATATCGTAAACTAGCTTGTACACCATTTCCATTGTTAAAACATTTTTACCTTTCGCTTCAGGTTCACTTTCATAAACCATTCTGTATCTTTTTAAACCATTACCGTCGAAAATATGCAATCTTGCTTCCATAGTTCTGTAATAGTTCTCAGATGGTAATGTTATTTGCAACGCCTTCGATCCAGGTGGAATAAAATATTTCATCTGCGCTATTCCAACTTTTCCTTCTGGAGTAATAAAAAGATAACCAGTCCCAGCATAGTAGATATTCCAAGCTGCATCTAACGAGTTTTCGGCCCATACAGCCATTGCATAGAATTTTCCGGTTGCCATTTCCACATCGCTAACTACATACTTTACTCCTAGCCTTTCTGCTATTTTATTAGCTTCCTCTTCAGTGAATGCCGTGAAAAATGGAGCAGCACCAGGATTTTTCCCCACTTTACTTCCTATTCCCTGCTGAAATGGATTTGCGTTTGGAATTCTATGAGCTATAGCTTCTATCCAGTGACCGTAATCCCACCAACTCATAACAGCATAGGTTCCATTAGGATATGAATATGGCTTACCAGAGTTCTTCGGAGGTTTATATATTTCATAGTAATATTCATCATAGAATTTAGCATTTGGTGTATTGTTTCTCATCCATGTTAATGCTTCATACCATTGCTTATTTATACCGCCAATGTATTTGCTTTGATTTGTAGCTTCTACAAATGTTGGGTAAAAGACTAAAATAACCAAAAGAATTGCAAATGTTACTTTAATATAACTTATGTCAGCTTTCCTTAATGATCCTTCCAGCGCCTTATTAACTAACTTATTTATCTCCAACTTCTTTAACATCCAACTTACAAATACCGATGCCATTACTGCTGTAACTGCGGCAAAATAATAAGCAAACCTGTTTTGTCCAGCAAGAAATACAAACATTACAATGCTCCACAAAAGTACAAGCAATATACTAGTTCTTTTTTCTTTTAACACCAAGTAAACCGTATACAAAATTCCTAATACAGCAAAAAAGAAGGCTGTACCAAAGTTTCTATAAGCTGGACTTAAAGTAAATTGACCACCCAGTGTAAAGAAGGGTTGAACCTCAGCTATCGTTAAAGCTCCTCCCTTAGGTGTTATAACTCCAACTATGCTATAAATTGAAGATACCAGTTGTGGGAAAAATAAGAACGATAAAAATACAAAAACTGCCGGCAGTAAAACTACTGATAAGCTGTAGGAAATTTTATCACTCTTTAACGGAATTTTAGCATATAAACCTTTTTTTAGACATATTTCGAAAACTAGAAGTAAAAAGAGAGAACCCAACACTGCAAATAACACAAGAAGTTGCAAAGGTGAATAATGGGCCGTTGAAAAATATGGAGTCTTTGTTGAAAACGGTAAGTAAATTAAAATTGCTACAGAAACCATTAACATCGTTCCTTTAATCATAGTCTCATTAAAATTCAGCCACCATCTTAAAATTGCTGATAGAATTACAAAAACTAAAATTAGCATTCCAAAAAAAGTTCCTGGAGCCCAAGTTAATATATACAACCCATACGCTAATCCAGCTAGAGCATAATTTCTTATTTTTCCAGAGTTTACAGCATACACGTATAAAGCTAAAGTTGTAACCATCCAAAAGACTTCCCAGATATGATGGTCGTTAAATCCAAGTATACTTCTACCTAGAAACTGTCCTGGCATTACAGATATCAACAAAGCGGCAATTATTGCTGCCGATTTTCCAAAACTTTCTCTGGTAAGTAAATAAATGGGGAAAATTATAAACAATGCTCCCAAAACCGGTATAATAGATAAAATTAACTTAATCTTGTCATATCCGAATATTTTCACTAGGATAGCTCCAAAATAGACTAAAAACGGCCCAAAATGTGTGTAAGTTCCATAAGGGTAATATGTAAAGGCATCAAACCATAATCTTTCTGGAAAGTTTTTTAAACAACTATCTATTAATCTATAATAGTACCAAGGATCATTTCCACTAAATCTTTCAAATCTTACAAAGTCATTCCAAGGATTTACTAAATGCAAATACAAAACAAGCAATATCGCTGCGAAAAAAACAAAACCAAGCAATATTTTTTCCTTGTTCATCTCTAAACGAAAACACCATAACATTTCTTAAACCTTTCGAGTTTACAAAGAACATGTATCTATCTGTCTCCAGAAGTATCCTTCAAAAGTGAAAAAGTTCTCAAAGTTGTTGTGATTTTAAAAAGTTAAAAAGTTTTTAAAATCATCACAGATGCTTAAGAATTTCTTATGAGAATTCTAAACTCTGGAATCACAGAGGTTCGCGGTGTTAAATGTTGGGGGTATAAAAGAGGTAAACTTGGTTTAGGTTTAGTTCACTGCAAAGGTTCCATAGTAGGTGTATTTACAAAAAACAAACTAAAGGCTGCTCCAGTCAAAGTTACAATGGAACATATAAAACGTGGCAGAGTTAGCGGTATAATAGCCAATAGTGGCAATGCTAATGCATTTACTGGGAAAAAAGGCATAGAAAACGCAAAAAAAATGGCAAAAATCTATGCAAAAGAACTAGGAGTTGATGAAAGTGAAATTATGGTTGCCTCAACTGGAGTAATCGGAGTACAGCTGGATATGAGCTGGATTGAAAAAACATTTAAAAAAGTTTTTCCAAAACTGTCAGATACGAGAGAGGCTTCAGTAAGATTTGCTAAATCAATTACAACGACTGATTCGTTCATAAAGGAGGTTGTAGTAAAAAATAAAAACTACACTATCGCAGGAGTTGCAAAAGGTGCCGGTATGATCTGTCCAAATTTAGCTACTATGCTTGCCTTTATCTTCACCGATGCTAAGCTAGGCAGCATTGAACTAATGAGAGAAAGTTTAAAAACAGCTGTAAATAATTCATTTAATTTACTCACAGTTGACAATGAAATGTCCACAAATGATATGGTTCTCCTTACTTCCTTAAATAAAAAACTAGTAAACTTTGATGATTTCACTAAGGGCTTAACTAAAGTTTGCTTGGAACTATCGAAAATGATTGCAAAGGATGGAGAAGGTGCAACAAAACTTATAGAAGTGGAAGTTATTGGTGCTGCATCTAACTTAGACGCTAATAAAGCTGCGAAAAAGATTGCTTCCTCCTTATTAATCAAAACAGCAATCTTTGGTTGCAGTCCAAACTGGGGTAGGATAATATCTGCATTGGGTAGTTTGGATATAGAAGTTGACGAAAATATTACCATTAAAATAGCTAATAGCTCAAAGGAAATTTGCCTGGTCGAAAAGGGTAAACCTCTAGGTACTGAAAAGCTTGCACAAAAATTAATGAAAGCCTCTGATGAGCTAAAAATCATAGTTAATTTACACAAAGGCGATGCTAGAGGTTACGCTATAGGCTGCGATCTCGGATACAAGTATGTTCGTCTAAATTCCCAATATTTCACTTAAATTATATAAATTAATTTATAATATAATGTTAAAAACTAGTCTCATTAGAAAAAAACTTAAATCGATTTCCTTTCAAAACCAAAAACAATTTAAACGAAAAGATTAAAATTTTAATTAAACCTAGGGATTTGCCCGGGTAGCTCAGCCTGGGAGAGCGTGCGGCTGAAGACCGCATGGTCGCCGGTTCAAATCCGGCCCCGGGCACCACTTAATCTTTTATTTAAAAAATGTAAAGAAGAGACAAAATCTATGGAAATCTTTGTATCTAGCAAACTAAAAGAGGGCGATTTTAACTTCATAGCAAACAGGTTGAGGGAAGGAGATTTAGTAGTAATTCCTACTGAAACCGTTTATGGTATAGCAGTTAACATATTCAATGATGAATCTGTTGATAGGCTTTTTAAATTAAAGAAAAGAGATAAAAATAAACCGATAACCATTCACGTTTCTTCTGAGCAAGACATATATAACCTAGCAGATGTAAACAAATATGCAAAGATTTTAATTAATGAGTTTCTTCCTGGACCACTAACAATAATTATGAAAAAAAGATATAATATGTCTTTACCCAACTGTGTTGTAAAAAATAACAAAATTGCAATAAGATTTCCAGATAACGATGTTGCTTTAAAGATAATTAAAAAAACTGACACCTACATTGCTGCTACTTCGGCCAACATAAGTGGAAAACCAAGTGCAACTAAAGTAGAAGATGTAATAAAGTACTTTGGCCATAAAAATTTAGATTTAATAGTTGATGATGGTCCTACAAAGTATGGTATGGATTCAACTATAATTGATACTACAGTAGATCCTCCAAAAATCGTCAGAATTGGAGCTTTGGAGATAAATAAAATAAAGGATTTAATTGGCTCTGTGAAATTTTAGATCTTTTATTCGATTTTCTCTTTAAATTTAAATCCTTTACTACTCAATATTTTCATAGCCCTCTCAGGTTTATTGACTTTGAAAATTATTACTGCCTTCTTTCCACCAAATGTAAAAGCATAAACATACTCTATGTTTACTCCTTCATCTCCTAACGCTTTAGCTATTCTATATAATTCTCCAGGTTTGTCTTCAACTTCTATCCCAAGAACATCGGTTAAGGTTACTGTGAATCCACTTTCCTTGAGAATCTTATACGCTTCTTCGGTTTTGTCTACAACCATTCTTATTATCCCAAAGTCTCCAGCTTCAGCAATTGTAAAGGCTCTTATGTTTATACCTTTATTATAAAGTTTCTCTGTAACAGCAGCTAATCTTCCTGGTTTATTTTCAACAAAAACAGACACTTGCTTTAACATAACTTTCACCAAAGGTTTAAATTTTTCTTTTATCTATTACTCTTTTTGCTTTTCCTTTAAATCTTTCTAATGTTCCTGGATTTACCAGCTGAACTTTGGCAGTTACACCAAGTGTATTTTTCAACCTTTGCTCTATTTCTTTCTCTAGCTTCAATATATCAGCAACCATGTCTGTTGGTTCTTTAAGTTCCACTTGGACTGTCATTTCATCTAATCCATTTTCAGCTCTGTCTAGGATTATCATATAGTGTTCTCCAACTTCAGGTACTTGCATCAAAACATGTTCTATTTGGCTTGGGAATACATTTACACCTCTTACTATAATCATGTCATCAGTTCTACCTAATATTCTCAAAATTCTTGGATGCGTTCTTCCGCAAGCGCATTTTTCTGTTTCCATGACTGTAATGTCTCCTGTTCTCCATCTTATCATTGGCATACCTTCCTTCGTCAAGGTTGTCACAACTAGTTCCCCTCTCTCTCCTTCTTCAAGTTGTTCACCAGTTTCTGGGTCAATTATCTCAATTAAGAAATGATCCGCCCAAACATGTAATCCATGTCTTTCCTCACATTCCGTGAAAAGTGGACCGCTTAACTCAGATGTTCCATAGACATCATACGCTTTAATTCCTGTTTTCTTTTCTATTCTTTTTCTGGTTTCTTCACTCCAGGGTTCGGCTCCAAATATTCCTATTCTTAACTTTGTGTCATTTGCAATATCTACACCCATTTTTGCTGCGTATTCAGTCATATACAACATATAAGATGGTGTACAGGCTATAACTGTTGTATGCAAGTCTCTCATTAACTCTATTTGTCTTTGCGTGTTTCCTGCAGATGTTGGTAAAACTGTGGCACCAATTCTTTCTGCAGCATAATGAAAGCCCAATCCTCCTGTAAATAATCCATAACCATACGCTATCTGTATGATGTCATCTCTTGTTACTCCGCAAGCCACCAAACTTCTGCACATACACTCAATCCAAACTTCCAAGTCATTAGCAGTATATCCAACAACGGTTGGCTTTCCAGTAGTACCACTAGATGCATGAAATCTAACCATTTGGGATAAAGGTACAGCAAATAAACCGAATGGATAATTATCCCTTAAATCTTGCTTATTTGTAAACGGTAGTTTAACTAAATCTTTAATTCCTTTTATATCCCATGGATGTATTCCTTTTTCTTTAAACTTCTTTCTGTAAAACGGTGAGTATTCGTAAACCATGTAAACTAAAGCCCTTAATCTTCTTTCTTGTAATTCTTCCAAGTCCTTTTTTGGCATTTTTTCAATACTTGGATTCCAATACACAAAGAATTCCCTCCCAGTTTTACTACTTAAAATTTGATGTTCTAAAAATTACTAAAAAGTTTTACAAAATTATATATTATTTTTTGCTAACGAAAATTTTCATAAATTAAAATATGAAATTAAAAATTTTAAAGCCAACTTTGCGTAATTTTGCAAAATTTTATTGAAAGAAGATCACGCTACATAGCATAACTTCCTTTTAAATTTTCCAAAAGAATTGGTTTAACCTTTTAAAGCCTTTTAAGCAATGATTTTATAAAGTAGTTTTACGTGATAAAATTTAAAATATAGAGGGAAAACTTTACATTAAAACTAAGAAATTCCTGAAAAAATTACAGAAATAGTTGCCGGGGTTGCCGAGTGGTAAGGCGTCAGCCTGCTAAGCTGATGGGCGTAATGCCCGCGTGGGTTCGAATCCCACCCCCGGCGCTAAAAAACATATATTTCAAAAAAATTTGAAAAATATACACTCCTTGGTAAATTCCAATAACAAAAATCAAGGAGGTGATAAAGTTGGCAGGGGAATATGTTGTCTATGTTGGCAATAAACCCGTTATGAATTACGTGCTTGCTGCATTAACGCAATTCAATGAAGGAGCTACAGAGATTTCTATCAAAGCTAGAGGGAAGGCTATAAGTAGAGCAGTCGATGTTGCTGAAATAGTAAGAAATAGATTTCTACCAAATGTAACTATTAAAGACGTAAAAATAAATACAGAAGAATTAGATTCCGAGCAAGGAAGAAAAGTTAATGTTTCGACCATAGAAATTATCCTTGCCAAAACTCAGTAAACAAGCAGAGCGAGAAAAAAATCCAGTAGCAAAATTTTAGTTTTTAAGTAATGCTTGAGAATTTTTAAATTTTTTTAATAAATTTTTTAATTTTGGGTTTTTTAGATAACAAACATCAATAATACAAGGATTGAGAGTAATATAAACACAAGATTTAATATAAAACTGTAAAAAGCTATTTTTGTTCCTAATTTTACTCCAAAGTACGTTATTTTAGATGGTAACGAATGTCTAAAAACTGATGCAGTCATTGTGAATAAACTCGAGAGTAATAAAGCTAGTACAGTTTCTATTTCACTGAGCACACAATCATTTAGGAGTGATGCTGCCACTACATAAGAGCTAATAGGATCTACCAGACCCACAGCTATTATCACGGATATCTCGCCAGGTAAATTAACAATATTTATAACAGACTTTACACTACAGGCTATAACGTTAAAAAGTCCAAAATAAGTTGCCAGAGATACAGGTACATAAACTAAGTACATCCTTACTATTATCTTTAGTATTATCTTTTTGCTTTTATTAATAGCTTTTTTTATCGTATTTTTAATTTTAGATTTATCTAATTTATCCATTTTTTTCCTATCATTCAAAACATCACTACTTCCTTGCAAGTTTTGTTTCAAATAAAAATGCCCATAAATTGCAGCCAATATAGCTATAAGAAAATTTATTACAAATCTAACAAAAATGTAAAGTAGTCCAGCTACGCCCAAGAGTGGTATCAGAATTGGTATGTAGTAAATGATTGCATGATTTACAAATGTAAACAAACCTCCAACGAAATAGGCTACTAATGCTTCTTTTTCACTAACTGCTTTTCTTTCAATTAGATTAGATAGTGCAGATGATCCTGCTGAATAACTAACCAAATATAAAGTAGTTGGCACTGATATATCTGGAGATAAATTTGAAAAATTAAAAATTGGTTTAAATACACGTTCTAATTTGTTTACCAGCTTAAATTCCGCAATAATATTAGCTAGAATTATGGAGATTACGATTACGGGTACTATTCTTGTACTTAAGTATATTACTTTGTTTAAGAGTAAGTTAACTAGCTCATTCATTTTTTCAATTTTTAAATTTTATTTCTAATACCAAATGCAGCAAAGTGATTTTAAATTTAAGATTTTTATAATTTTTTCTCCACTTGCAGCTAACCGATAAAAATTATATTAAATTTTTTACGACTATTTTTTAAATGCCTGTTACATTGAATGATTTTTTCCCAATTTTCGAAAAAGATGAACCTCAATCTAAAGATTATCTTCTCCTTAAACAGGTTAATGAATATTATGAAAATTTACTAAAGGATGCGTTAAAAGTCTACGAAGTGGCAAGAAAAGCTAGAAGTAAAGGTTTAGATCCCACTGATGACGTAGAAATCCCCATTGTAAGGAATATGGCTGAAAGAGTTGAAAAAATAATGAACATTAACGGTCTAGCAAGCAGAATACTTGAATTGGAAGAGGAAGGAATTAGCAGAGAGAAAATGTGTTTTATAATAGCAGAAGAAATAATCAGCGGAAAATTTGGCCACTTTGATAAAATTGATGCTATTGAAAAGGCCATAAGAACTGCAGTAGCTATTATAACTGAAGGTGTAGTCGCAGCACCAATAGAGGGAATTGCAAAAATTAAAATAGATAGAAACTATGATGGTTCAAATTTTCTAAGAATATACTATACTGGTCCAATCAGAAGTGCTGGAGGAACAGCCCAGGTTATTTCAGTTCTAGTTGGAGATTTTGTAAGGAGAAAACTTGGAATTGACAGATACAAACCTACTGAAGAAGAAATTCTAAGATATATAGAAGAGATCCCCTTATACAAAAAGATTGCCAATCTTCAATACTTGCCTAGCGATGAAGAAATACGATTAATAGTTTCAAACTGCCCAATATGCATAGATGGTGAGCCTACTGAGGATGTAGAGGTTTCAGGATATAGAGATCTGGAAAGAGTTGAAACTAACAGAGTTAGAGGTGGCATGGCCCTAGTCATTGCCGAAGGTATTGCGATGAAAGCTCCAAAAATCAAAAAAATACTAGATGAAGTAAAACTTCCAGGATGGGATTGGATTGAAAAACTGATTAAGGAGGAAAAAAGTGATTCTTCCAGCGCAACCAAACCTAAGGATAAATATTTGTCAGATATCGTTGCTGGAAGGCCAGTTCTTAGTCACCCTTCAAGAAAAGGTGGATTTAGATTAAGATATGGAAGAGCGAGAAATTCAGGATATGCTACAGTAGGAATCAATCCAGCTACAATGATAATAGCCGACGAATTCATAGCAATAGGAACTCAATTAAAAATTGAAAAACCTGGAAAAGCTGGATGCATTGTGCCAGTTACATCTATAGAGGGTCCCACAGTTAGATTAAAAAATGGCGATGTTGTAAAAATCAACTCAGTACAGGATGCCATGCTTTTAAAAGATGAGGTCGATGCAATACTAGATCTTGGTGAAATTCTAATAAATTTCGGAGATTTTCTGGAAAATAACCATCCATTGCTACCTTCATCTTATGTATATGAGTGGTGGATTCAAGAGGTCAGATCTATTTTACCGAAAGGAAATTATGAAAAGATTAGCGAAGATTTAGCTTTAAAATTATGTGACGAATATAATGTGCCACTTCATCCTGACTATACGTACATGTGGCATGATATAACTGTAGATGAGTATAAATATTTGAGAGATTGGGTTTCAAAGGGAAAAATCGAGGGAAAATATGGAAAAAGTGTTTTAATGCTTCCTTACGATGATAAAGGAAAAAATATACTTGAAAAACTTCTGCTGGAACATAAAGTGAGAGATAATAATATAATAATCGAAAAATGGAAAGTTTTTATAAGATGCCTAGGTCTTAACTCAGATTTAAAACCTTCACCTATACCAAGTGATTCCGATGTGTTAAAAATTGTAAATAAAGTTTCTGGTTTAATTGTAAGAGCTAAAGCTCCTACAAGAATCGGAGCCAGAATGGGAAGACCAGAAAAAGCAAAAGAGAGAAAAATGAGCCCTCCTCCTCATATTTTATTCCCAGTTAGTCTTGCTGGTGGAA
>CAZCHG010000035.1:0-284 GCA_964498465.1 uncultured archaeon
CAACTCTCCTTTGATTTTTCATCTAAGTTTTTACCTTTCAATAATTCTTCAAAAGCTTGTGTATCTAAAGCAGATATTTTTCAGTTTTTAACCAATTTTTAATTTGAAGATTTTTAGGCACATAATCCTTATAAAAGTTTTTTTCGTCAAGCAATTCTACTATTGGAGAGATAAATTTGCTAAATATATAGTTTAAAAAACTTTAATGGGATTTTCAAATTTTTTACGGAGAGTTTATAACTTATGCTTGCGACTCATCATAAGACATTTAGAAGCCATAGATT
>CAZCHG010000035.1:294-13267 GCA_964498465.1 uncultured archaeon
CTAACTCTTTTTAAGCATTTTCCTAACCTTCTCACTGATCTTAAGTATCCTATCAAATTCCTAATAAGTTCCTCTGCCGCAAGAAACTTGGACATCTTTTCTTTAAACACTTTTACAGCTTTTTTAAATGATTTTTTTAATTAGCTCATTCTTTTCAACCAACAAAAAGCAATTTGTCAGAAACTTCCCACAACTACTTGTTTAGGTATGTTTATTAGCTGTTTCAGAAAGAAATTTTAGTTTTTTAGCAATCTTCATTCGGTTTTCTCAGAAACTGTATCTACTTTTTTCACATACTTTATTTATCTTTCTTCACATTGCTCTTACAGATTTTTTACTCTTTAACCTTTATCTCTCTAATCACAGCTTTCTACAGCCTTCTCAGGTTTGATTGCTTTAATAAATTCAATTAATAGGCTCTTTAACCTGTCCATGATCTCCGATGCAAATCTCTCACATCAGACTTTCAATAAGTAACGAGTCAACTTAATTGAGCAAAAACACCCTGTATCCTACATCATGAACATTATCAGTTATCGTTATCTTAACTTTCATTCTACACGCTTCAGTTACGTTGCAAAATCCTTTATATGACCAACTACTTTCTTTACACCTCTCCACACGAATTTAACATCTTCAAGGCTTCTTATAGATAACAATCTTCTAATAACATATTTTGGTGTAAAGAATGACTTATAAAGCTCCTGCGTAAGTTCCTTAACATCTTCCTCATTTATCGGACATTTCATAATTAACCTTCGCATATCATATTCGTCCCAGTCTTCTGTTACCAGTAATCCTTTTCTCTTACATTCTTCAAACATCTTTGTTCCTGGATAAGGTACAACAATCGTAGCTTGCAATGTAGAAGCATAACCCTTCTCGAAAAGCCATCTTGCCAACTTAACTGTTTTCATAGCATCTTCCTTGGTTTCCCACGGATATCCAACCATTATAGTGATATGTGGTTCCAATCCAGCTTCCGAAGCCCATTTAAGCTCCTCTATCATTCTATCAACCGTAACACCCTTATTTATCCTTCTAAGGGTTTCATCACTTGCAGATTCCAATCCAAATAACAACATTCTAAACCCAGCTTCTGCCATTAGTTCATAATCTTCCTTTTCTAAAGCCCCAAACCTCATGTTACAACTAAAGTAAATTTCATCATTGTACCCTCTTTCTATCATTAGCTTGCAGAATCTTCTAAGCCAGTTTCCGACTGGAAACGTTCCAGTGTCATCAAAAACTTCTTTAACCTTATATTTCTCTATCAACATTCCAATTTCTTCAACTAAGAGTTCTGGTTTTCTAACTCTGTATTTTGGATAAAGCACAGTCCAGGCACAGAAACTGCAACCTCCATTCTTCCTGTACCAGCAATCTCTTCCAACCATCGTATAAGTTCCAGGAGTTCTCTTGAAATTTCCGTTTTTGTATGCGTAAAGCCACCATTTCGTAAGATCTCTGTCAATGAACGGAAGTGTATTTAAATCATGATCAAGTCTAAATCTTCCAGTGCTTCTTACGTTTCCATTCTTGTCCCTATAATATATCCCCGGTTCTGGCTTAGCTTTTCTCTCAAGCCATTCAACCAAATTTAACAGCATAAAATCATAATCTCCCCCAGTTATTACAAAATCAACCCTCGAATTTTTGAAAGATTCTAGTGGTAACGCTGTTACATGATCCCCCATCAAAACTACTTTTGTTTCTGGCAGATTCTCCTTTATATCCTCTATTATTTCCCAATGCCTTTTTACTACTGGTGTCTTAGTCTCAATAGCAATTAAATCTGGTTCCTCTTTTATCAAATCGTTCAACCATTTATCATAACTTTTCTCCTCAGCAATTCCATCATCCCATACCACTTCATACCCTGCTTTGCTAAGTAAAGTGGCAGCATAAGCCGGAACCATGGGATAGATGTAAGTGGGTTCGCAGAACCACTGAAACTGCCTATTTTGGGATAATAAAGGAACACCCTTATCACTTTCCAGAGGTGGATATGATATGCTTACCTTCATCTTTCCAACTCCTTTTTAGCTAAACCAATAAGAAAGCTGATGCCATACACGATGTGAGTAATTATTATTCCAAGCCATGTTAGGATTATCAACTTAGGTTTTCTGGCATGTAAAGCACCGATAAATGCCAAAATTAGATATACCACAAGAGATAGTACAAACAAAGTTCTCAAGATTTGACTAAAGATTGAAAGAAAACCACCCAACAATAGATATATGACAAAAAGGGATGGAACAAAGTAAGTAATTTTCCTAGAGTTCTCCGGAAATTTCTTTGCAAAAAATCCTCTATGTAAACCGAAACGTGAAATCTGCTTTATATGAGGTATAAACAATGGCTTTCGATGGTGGTACACAACCACATCTGGAACTTCCAGCATTTTTAATCCCATTTTTTTTATTTTTAAGCATATTAATGTGTCTTCTCCAGGCCAATATTTTTCATTCCATTTTACCTTTTCTATTATCTCTTTCCTTGCTATGAAGTTACATGAGTGAATATCATCTGACTCATGAGCCTTTTTAGCTTTAAATCTGCTACTTAGATTTCCAACAAGAAAAGATGATAATACGTGTCCGCTGGCTTTTTGCATATCACTATCATCTTCAGGAGTTATTCCTGGACCACCTACAGCTGCTATTTTATCATCATCAAAGTATTTTACAGCATTTTTTAACCAGTCTTTCCTTGGATAAGCATCGCTATCTATAAATGCTAACAATTCACCAGAGGATTTTTCAACACCTATATTCCTTTTTTTGCCTGGAGAAACATTGCCCGTAGGTATAATCTTAACTCCTTCTAATCTTTTGCCATCATCTTTATCTGGCAAAATTATTATTTCAAAATCTGGATAATCCAAATTTTTGCAGTGTTGCACACACTGCTCTGTATAGCTGTCAATATATTTGCAGGGAATGATTATGGACACTTTTGGTAACTTGTTTTTAAAGAGCATTATCTTACACCTTTTATAACTTTAGCCAGGTTTAATTTTTTATTAACTTTACTAACTTTGGCAATTTCGTGAGTATAAACCTCAACACCACCAGTTTCATAATTTCCTATATCTTCTCCAGTTAAGCCAAAGAGTGTTCATGCCGACACTAGTTAGCTATTCAAGCTCCAAAATATCATTTCTAAAGTCTATACGGATTTAAAATCTCTTAAGAAAGCTTAACCCAAGTAAACCATCTATACGACTTGCTTTGGCAATTATGAGCAACACATTCTATATTTTTAGTCTCCTCCTCAAGGATATTTATTTTATCCACAATAACCAGCAAGACCTTTCAACTCTGCTTGCAGTAGTTATTGTACCTTTCTCTTTGAGTGTGCCAGTTCATAACCTATAGCTCTTTACAATATCCCATGGAGTTATTGTGTAAGTTGCTCCAGTATCAAGAGCCATCAAAGTTCTCCTCGTTTGAAGATAACTTAATGTGGCATAAAGTGTAATTACTGGAGGTTTTGGATCAAATCTGTATTTCGTTGAATACCACCACATATTCTTCATTCGATATCTCACCAGTATAAATTATCGCCAAATTTCCTTTCATCTTTATCTGTTTTTCATATATTTCATCTCTTGACTTGCTGTGTGTGGTAACTCCTTCCCTGATTAGTTTTCCAGATTTATCGATCTTCAGAATCTTAATAAGATTTCGTTCATTCTTAACTTCTTTTTATCTCATCTATCTTCATGATGATCATTATATGATTCCCACTTAATTTTCCCATACAGCAGATAAACCCCACTTTTAGCAATTTGCCATAGCTTTAGCTAAAATTGTGATGACTTCAACCGTTCTGTCTTTAGAGAGTCGTCAACAACTATAACCTCCGTATCATTGTAGATCTGATCTGGTATCAATTCTAGACAAATTTTTCGGAATTATAAGTTAGAATTATCACTAAAACTGGCTGTCTAGATATCTCTTTAACCTTTCAAAGAACTTATGAGTGTCTTTTAAGGTCTTTTCAGCTTCGTTTCTCGTGATTTGGAATCCCACATCGTAGTCACCGATAATCCTCTTGTCATAGGCTTCATTCAGCATCTTACCGAATTCTCTTTCGATAATTCCGTCTTTATAAAGTGTTCTCCAAACAGGCCTATCACACCCTTATGAGTTGAAGCTATTAAAACCCCTGGTGAGGAGAATTGCTTCGATCATGAAGAACATCGCATATAACATCGAGACACACACAAATCGTAATCTTCTATTTCCAAAGCATATTTAGCTGCTTTTAAGAATTTCTCTGCCTTCTTTACGAGATCCTCAATTTCTTTCAAATCCTTACACCTTCCCGCTTAACGTTCAAGATAAAAGGTGACTTATAGTTTTCAAAGAAGTTCTGCCTAACAACTACAATGGAAATGAGTTCACCGTCATTCAGCAATATATCAAGTATGATTTCGCTCAGACTCTTCCTGACTTCCATTGGATCCAACGAGTTATTTACAACTACGAGCACATCGATATCTGAACTTTCTCTTGCCTCTCCTCTTGCGTGAGAACTGTAAAGAATAGTAGCCTTTACACTATTTATTCCATATTTATTTATTAAATACTTTTCTATTTTATCAATAATATTTTTTATTTTTTTATTTACTTTTTTATCAGTCTTTACATTCATACCTCCTATCCTACGAGCAATAATTTGATTGTTTCTTTTAGAGCAATCAATTCAACTAGTAATTACGTGTCTCCCCTCATTCAAGTGTTTAGCAGTCACACAGATACAATATTCAGCCTTATAGCGCTTATAGTAAAGATGTACAATTGGATCTATCTGGATCTATCCCTTTTCTTACCACCATGTTGGGATTTCCTAAAGCGCCTTTCACAATTTTAACCGTATCGCCCATTCGCTTAAACGATTTGGATTGCTTTACATTAACCATGTTCTATCAATATCTCTTAGTTGTTCTTATATATCCTGCATAGAATCAAATTGTACTTCAAATAGAATTTCCACAGGCATACGCTTCATATGTTTATCAGCGGACATTGTCTTAAATGTTCTGTTATCAAATTACCAAAGTCTTGTAAGATAATTCTTCACCAAAGTGTAATAATCCCCAGCAGAAAAACCATGTCCTAATCAGTCCTTATTAAATAAACACTGAGTATTACTCCAAGCACCATGAGGGATGCTAGATACAACCGAGCTAAATTCAACAAAGCTCCTATAACTGCTATATTCAACGAAACACCTATACCAGATATTAAACCGACAAAACCCAAAGCAATGGATATTTTATCCTCATTTACAATTCTACCTAAGAATGCTTGAAATCCCGGAAATAATATTGAGAAGGATGCTGTAAGAACAAATCCCCAAGCTATTACGTTATGCGGAAGGTTTAGGAATGCTATCAACGCCAACAACGCCGATATTGGAATTACAATTGCACCAAATCTATCGTACAAAACACCGCCAAGCAGCGAAAGTGTGCTCGGAATTGCATACGATAGCAGTCTGTACTCTCCTACAATATCCTTACCTATGATTGGAATATACGCTATTATGATTGGAAGATTTACAGAAAAGCAAAATGCCGTTACAGAATACAAAATTAATTTCCAGTTTAAACAGTCTTTAATCGATAAGAACGTTAGTATTTCTTTCTTTCCAGTTTTACCTCTTCTGTACAATGGAAACAGTGGCAAAATTGAGAGTAGACACAGTCCAGAGGAAATCTTCAGCAAATCTTCGTAGGAGAGCTTGAGAAGAATATATGGGCCTAAGCCTCCAGCCAATACGGCTGTAACGTTGATCAATCCAAAAGCAAAACCCCACTTTTGTTCACTAACTTCTCTGTAAATTATCGTTCTACAGCATATCCAGTACATCGCCGATGTGAATCCAATGATTACTGAGGTAGCTAAAGCCAGCAGAAAGTTATTCAACAGCAAACTGTATGTAAATATAAAATATCCTATGGGACAAAGGATTATAAGAGTTCCAGCAGGCTTTACGCTTGTTAGAAATCCTGCTGGAATATTAGATAAAGTTAGGGTGAGATATAGGACTGATAGAACTTTTGTAGCTTGATCGTAAGCATGCAAAGGATAGGCAGCCTCAACTGCGTTGTATCCAAACATTAATAGGAACACAGAAATCAACAGAAGTGCAAGCCTCATACCTAAGATAGGGCATACCTTGTTACTAGTAAAAATAAAATCTTGGCTTCTTTTTGAAATATATTAACATTTCAAGATTTACGCATGCAGCTCCGTATAATAAACGCTTCTTTTTTATATATTGCGTAACTATCTTTTCCAAATAACCAACTCTTTCAGATGTTAACTTCTAGTTAGGCCTTAAAAAGATTTCACGGTCTTTTTCTTTGCTAAAAATCCTAAGTCTTGGCATGCTTAAGCTTTGGATTAACCAAAACTTTAAAATTTACGTCATTTTCAATTTTTAAGATTTTTACGCTCTAAATAAAGGCTAAATGTTTTTGCAACCTTATTTAAATTTTCCTTTAATCATTATCGCAAACCAGTACATTTAGCAAGTTCTTTTCCACGATATAGACTAGATTGTTCCTTTTGTGATTAGATTCATTTGATGTGAACTTTTCTATGAACCTTTTTGTATCAATTTAGCAAACAAATCTTTTTTATCTTTTGAATACGCAAAGATGTGGACTCTCTCAGCCTTCTTAATCATATCTAGTCTCTCTTTTATGTTATCTGCAATCATTATTATTGGCTCTATTTTTGCTTTAGATTTCAAAGCTTTTTCAAATTCTCTTTTTATTACTTCATCACCTCTTACCCCAAGATTTCTCATAACCACATCCTTAAGTTGCCCCCTCATATATGAGAGCTCATATTCTATGCATGCCGGTCCTACAGCTTCTGGGTATATCATTGGATGTATACATTTAAGCTTAAAATCGTAGCTTTGTCCAACTAGGAAGCTTAAGGATGGTGTAAAGAAAAATGCTCTTTTTAGCCCAGATGACTCCAAATAATCCCTAATAACATCTCTTTTGAACTCAAACCAGTCCTCAAGCAAAGTAACATCGTCAGTTTTTAGATATTCCTTTACATTTCTCTTAATATCGTTCAGATTGTATCCTAGTTCTTTAGCCTTCTCATGACAGTTCTTGCAGAAGCATGAATAGAAAAAGTTGCCGTTAGCTGGAGATGGAAATCTAACAAAGTCAAGTATAACTTCATACTCAGCATTTTCAAGCTTTGATAAATTTTTAGTCCTTAACTCCTCATCGGATGGGCACCCTAGAGCTTTTAAATTTGTTCTATCACCAAATACATTTTCTACAATACCATTTTCAAACGGTTTGAACTCTAAAAACACTTTAAAATCTTTTTCAGCCATTCTTAGGATGCTTCTGGGAGTATCAAATGGAAATATTAAACTATCAGCTCCAATTTCAAGAAAAAATTCTGGATCAAAATCAACTGCAAAAATACCTAATTTCAATCGTAATACCTCCTTACGTACATTCTGTATGCTATGGCTAAAGTATCTACGAAAATTTTGAATATTTCTTTCCAGTTAATACTACTGCTAAATCTGAAATTTAATTCAATTGGTGCTTCAACAACTTTGTACCTTTTTCTAATAACATTTGCCAGCACTTCAACATCAAACGCATATCTTTTAACTAAAATCCTTGGAATTACTTCTTCAAGCACTTTTCTCCTAAATAACTTTAAACCAACCTGTGTATCCTTTACATTCAAATTAAATAATATTTTTACAATAAGGAAGTAGATGTCACTCAGAATCCTTCTTTTAAAAGGATAATAAACTTTAGACTCTGGGTGCCTTTTTGAGCCAACCACTACGTCTGCTTTACTCTCTTTCATGATCTCGATGAATCTCTTTATCTGCCTTGGATGCAAATCCAAATCGGCGTCCATAAAAACTATTAAATCTCCCCTTGAGCGCTCAAAACCGTATTTTAGGGCAAATCCTTTACCCATATTTCTTCCATAGGATAATACTTTTATTCTTCTATCATTTCTTTCAAATCTCTTTGCTATTACAAAAGTTGAGTCTTTGCTACCGTCATCTACTACTATTATTTCCCAGCTACTTGTAATTTCATCTAAAGCTTTTGCAGTTTCGTTTAACACTTCCTTAATTTCTTTCTCCTTATTGTAGGCTGGAAGTATAACTGAGATCATGTCCGCTCTCCCAAGCTTTGATAATCTTTGTTTTTGCAATTTATTTCCAAAGCTGATGCAAAGATTATCATATCCATAAAGCAAAATTATATAAAAATTACAGTTTTACTTAGAGCAAAAACATAATTTCTCAGGTATTTCTCACGACATTGATATCTTTCATGCATGATTTTCTTCTTGCTGAACTAGGTCATTTCACGCCTTCGCATTGGTTAGAGCTCTTGCAAAATCAATTGGCATTCGGCTTGCATTTCAAGTTTTCATTCAACTTTTTTACCAACGCTTGCAATATTCCCAATAAATTTGTGTAAAGTTCCAGTTCACAGCGTATGAGCTGAACTCTTTTTTATAAAGATTTCGATTTTTCATAAATATTTAAATATTTACATAATTAATTTAATATTTGCTATAATATTGCCAGCGCTAAGTCATGTAGCAGTTAAAAAATTTTGATCTTTGGTGCGGCTGAGTAAACTAAAATCAATTCTGCATCTCTTCTAACACTTATAATGATTTGAGTTAAATTTAGTATCATTCATTCAATACTCGCAACTCATAAACTGCATCGATTACATTTCCGATTGAGTGAAAAGACAAAGATTGTCAGTATGTTTCAAAAATTAACAGGTTTAATATTAAGCTTATCTGCACTGAAGTACAATGCTTCTCCGGTTTTTACTTGTCTTTGCAGTAAGATATATAACAAATGCTTGGCCAATATATTAGCTCTATCTGGCGCATTCTTCTATTTAATCAGTCAAGGCTAAAGCAAACTCTTCCTCTAACAGATCTTACTGAAAGTGTTTGCTTTTTGGTTGGAATTTGTGGCACTAAAAACTGTAATAGCCTTTAACTACTACACTTATTTGCAGGTCTTCCAACACCTATGCACAGAATCTTGCAAGTGCTACTTTATAAATAACCTGGGATATCTTCACTTGAATACGAAAAGTGCTGAGGAATTTTAAGTTATGAAAAAGCGAGTAAATATTGTTAGCAGATATAAGTTACTAAAAAGCAAAGATTCCAGTTAACTGTAGAAACTGCTTCCGTAATAAAAGCTGATAAAAATTGAACAGACAAAAGTAATCTTTTTGCAGCTTAATCAGTAAAGTTTCCTTGAGCGATGTTAATGTTCCAATTGCTGTTAATCAGCTAAAAGGATGGTTGAAAAAATTGTAAAGATTAAAAAACATTGACTTATCGTCCTTCTTTTCGAATTTCGTGCGAGGGTTGAGTTAGAATGTGTAAACCAAGTATTGCGAATTTACTTTAAATCTCCCACATGAAGTTACAGAGATTTGCTTAAATTTTCGCATGGATTACTTCAAAGTTGTAGCAGGTGATTAGGGATATCAATGCCAATATGATTCATTCAAGTCAAAGCAAATAACAAAAATACAAAGACCTAGATTATTCCAGCTTTTCTTAAAGCCTTTTTTATCTCAGCAATCTCCTCTCTTATCTCCCTCAAGTTTTCTCTTATGAATTCTCTTAGATCCCCTCTAAGCTCGTCTATTTTCCCTCCGATCTCAGTCCTTATCTTCTCCGATTCTTCCCTTATGGTTTTAATAGTTTCATCTTGTTTTTTGAGTGTTTTATCCTGTTTTTCAAGCATTTTGTCTTGTTTTCCGAGCATTTCATCCTGCTTTTTAAGCATTTCCTCTTGCATTTCAAGCATTCTATCTTGCTTTTCAAGCATTTTACCTCCGTAAGTTGCTATTTTTGTTAGCTGCATAGCTGTAAAATAGCGGTAGTAAGATTCTGTCCTCATAACTATTCCATCGTAACTCTCAACCTTTATCTCTTCAACTTCTGCATTTTCAGGCTTCTTTGCCTTTATCTCTTTAACAAAAGCATCAATTTTATCTTTCTCTGCCTCAACAAGAACCTCAACTGCCTGTTTTCCATTTAAATACTTATTTTCAGCAAAAAATCTATCTATTCCAAAAAGCTCTGCGAGACCAAGGAGAAAAGCTCTATATCCTACTTCGTGGACTTTGCCAGTTATTAAAATTCTGATTTTTTCCACAAGGGTTCTAGAGAATTCAGAATAAATAAATTTTATCTTAGCCATTTCTAGCTATTTTTTATAATATATTTATTTTTATTTATTACATTATTTATTTTAAGAGCAATTGATGAATCTTTCGGAAAAAGGTTTCTCCCAATAATATTTACCCGTGTTGACTTTACTTTACTTTTCAGTATAATTATTCCCTGTGGAAATTACACTAGAAAATACGTTTATGAGTTATGAGTTATTACCTGGTGTTTAAACAACATTGGAAATTTTTCTTTTGCTCTTGATTAACACAATTTTTTGTACTATTACCAGCTTAACTGTAAAAACTTAAAAACAGTGGCTTTTAAATAGCTTTACGATTCTTTTAGGCCAATATAAGTAATTACTGCTTAAAGACTACAAAAGTCAAAGTAGCCTAGAATTACAATTAAAGCTTAAAAATCCCCAAGCAAAAAGAGAATGGTAAGCTAAAAATAAAAAATCTGTCGAGCACTCACATAAATCATATTTAGATTTTATTTAGGATTTACAACACTACTTACAATTTCTGGCTATAACAGAGGATCTCTGGAAAATTCAAAAAACTCCAATTATTAAGAAAAAACCGTTACAATATGATGATTTTATAAATAGCTAAATATAGTTAAATAGTTATTAAAATAATTAATGAAAAGGTTAGCTATATAAAAAAAAGAGTGGTTTCGTTGAGTTAGTGGATGGAACTAAGTTAAAATTGAGCATTATGATAGTGGATGCCAGAGAAGCAGGCTTTTCACCTTTTGGGGGTGTAAATATAGCTGTAAAAGCTATTGGAGGAATATCCACATTACATGTTCCAGAGGAACTTAAAAATGCTGTTAAAAATAAACCTATGTCTCCACGCACACCACCAAAAGATGGATGGGAGATAGTAGATATAGTGAAACAAGAACCAGCAATTGATGAACATGAAATTAACACTAGCAAGGGCGTATACGTAGTACAAGTTGTAGGTGACCCCGTTATGGCTTCACGAAATCTTAACTATAAAACTGAATTTGGTGAGCCAATTTATTGGTTACATTGGGTATATAAAATTTCGTGGAAACCTAAAAAGAGGTGATTTGTAGTGGTATAGAGAGGTATTACCCTTAACAGAGAGTTTGTGGAGATTTATGATAGCTCGCAGAGGTTATTGTTTGACTTTGGATGTAGTCTTTCCGAGGCGTACATCTCTTTGGATTATCTGAAGGATATCATCGGAAGTATAGAAAACATCCGTGTTGATGCACAGATCTCTATATTACCTGAGGTTCTCGAGCGTTATAGGGTTATTAATCCCTCAGTAGAAAAAAATACTTAGTGCGGATCTATCTCTTCAAAAATTTCTCGTAGATGAACTGTACCCTAAGATAAAGGAATATTTTAATCCCAAAAAAATATCCCTTAACTATTCTGAAGAATTTAACGAATTAGAAGTATCCATTTTGATTGATAAAGAGCCCGAAGAAGCTTTTGAAATACTTCAAAGGTTTGATAAAGAGTGGTGGTTGGATAAAGTCACAAAATATAAAAATATTAACATTCTTCTAGAGTTCATATGAGTTTCGATTGGGGTGAATACTTACGGTTGGCTAAGAGTTTAGCTAGAACTTCAAATGAAGCAGAATTACGTTCATCAATAAGCAGAGCTTATTACGCTGTTTTTAACACGGCCAGACGCATTATAGTTAATAAAGGTTTAGGATACTTACCAACTTGGTCTCATAAGGATCATAAAAAAGTTCCTGAAATTTTTGAAAAGTATCTTAAAGCTGTAGAAATCAGTGAAGGTCTAAAAAGATTAAGAAATTATCGAAATAAAGCAGACTACGATGATGTTTTTCCAAATTTAATTAAAACGGCATGATTTTGTATATTAATTGCATCCAAACTGTATAATAATCTTCTTACTTTTTAACTCTGCCTATTTTAAAATTTTAAAACTTTATTAAAATTAAAATATTAAAATATAATTTCATAAACTTACAAATTTAAATTTTTTATTTAGTCAATCCTGTTCGGTTAGTCTAACTTTCGCTTAATAACGCTTAAGCGAAAGTAATGGCAAAAGCTGCTGAAAACAATAGTCGTGCTTAAAGTCGTGGTTGTATCTATGTTTGCGGGGTATTAAAAGAAGACCTATTTTTAAATGCAAAAACTTTGTCAAAATTTATTTTTGCGAATAAATAAAAATTAATAATTTAAGTTTAATTATAGCAATCTTAGAAGAGGCTTAATAAAGTTTGACTGGTAGTAGACATTGTGATTTCAGATTTAATTGAGAAAATAGCTACTAAAGAGGGAGTTGAAAAGGAAAAAACACATGGCTCTTAGTCTTATAGCTTATCTTAATGAAAAAAAGAAAAAGTACATGGAGGAGAGGTTAGAAATCCTCAAAAGATACAATGTTGATTCTGCAAAAGAACTCGAAGAAAAGATTAAAAAGGGAGAAATTAACGAGCATCCAGCTTGGGAAGACCTTATAACGCTTGAAAACTTGAAAGAGACGATAAAGGAAATCTCAGATGATATTCGAAATTTACAAAAGGCTTTGTGAGATAGCTCTAAAAGAATTCGGAGACATCGTTGTTAAAGGAGAGATCCTGAAGTTGTCATCTGGTGCTCCACTGAAACTAAGGCTTTACATCCTGGACAACTCTTTTGTCGATGTATGGGTTTCCAAGGAAAAATACTCTTATCACTGGCAAAAAGAAGATCTTGTTTTCAG
>CAZCHG010000036.1:0-13111 GCA_964498465.1 uncultured archaeon
CTTAAGAAACTGAAATCAAAAACCTATGTTAACTTTCTGTAGCATGGTGTATTTTTTCAAAATTCTAATTTAGTACATGCTGAGAGTTATTTGGGAAAGTAATTGGGAAAGTAAGCCCCTTGCTACTGCAAGGGCTTCCACTGGAATCCATTGGGGGAGGTTGGAGAGTGTATAGCACAAAGCTACGCTCCCCTTCGAGCTAAATCACCACAGCCTTCTGACCGCAATGCCTGCGATCTCGTTCTGAGCATGCATTAACTTTAGAGTATAAAAAATAACTACCTCCAACCTCCCCCTCTACCTCCTAATTTATCTCCGCCCTAACGGACGGAACCTTCTTAGCGACTGGAGGTAAAATAAAAAGAAAGGAGGTGAAAGGCGACCCAAAAGAAAAGGGTCGCCGTAAGTTATGAAGGTGAAAGTCGCTATAAACGGTTATGGAACTATAGGCAAAAGAGTAGCTGATGCGGTAAGATGCCAAAGGGATATGGATGTAATTGGTGTTACCAAAACCAAACCTGATTTTGAAGCTAGAAATGCTATAAAAAAGGGTTATAAACTATATTCAGTGCACGAGGATAAAATTGAGGATTTTGAGAAAGCAGGAATTAAAGTAGAGGGAAATTTGAACGATTTATTATCAAAGGCAGACATAGTTGTAGACTGCTCACCGAAAGGAGTTGGTGCAAAAAACAAAGATATCTACAAAAAATTTGATCTAAAAGCAGTTTTCCAGGGTGGAGAGAAAGATTACATCGTGGATACTTCTTTTAATGCGCTAGCAAATTATGAAAAAGCTATTGGTAAAAAATTTGTTAGAGTAGTTAGCTGTAATACAACAGGTTTAGCTCGCTTGTTATATTTGATTAAAGAAAATTTTGGGATTAAAAAAGTGAGAGCAACGATAATCAGAAGAACGGTAGATCCAAAAGAGGATAAGAAAGGATTAGTAAATGGTATAGCACCGGATCCAATTAAGTTACCATCTCATCATGGGCCAGATGTGCAAACGGTGCTAGATGTAAATATTATTACCACGGCATTTAAAGTTCCAACAACCTTGATGCATGTTCACATGGTCAACATTGAACCAAAGAAATCAGTAGAAAAATCTGATATTGAAAGTATTCTAGAAGCGGAACCAAGGATAATGTTGATTTCTGGAGAAGATGGTTATACATCCACAACTAAAATAATAGAATCAGCAAGGGAATTCAGAGAAAGATATGACATATACGAAAATGTAGTCTGGAGGGATTCAATTTCAGTAGTTGATGGCGAAATTTTTATAACGCAGGCTATACATCAGGAAGCCATTGTAGTACCAGAGAATATCGATGCAATAAGAGCTATGCTCGAATTGAAATCCAAAGAAGAAAGCATGAAACTAACAAACGAATCGCTAAAAATTGGACAAATTAAACTTTAAGTTTTATACTCCATTTTTTATTATTTATTTTTTATTATTATATTTACAATTTAAATCAAACCGGTGGTTTTTACGACACAGTACTCATTTCCTCGGGCACTATGTCATATAACTACCATCAAACCTTAAGTTTTTAAAGGTATATTTTCCACTTTCTTGCATGATCGATTTACACGTTCACTCAATTTTTAGCGATGGAGAGTTAATTCCATCAGAGATAATTAGGAGACAAGAGGCTTTAGGAAATTCTGGAGTGGCTATAACTGATCATGCGGATTTTTCCACAATACCGCTAATTATGAAGCATCTCAGAAAAATGCAAGATTACAGAGATGATTACAATCTAAATGTGCTTTTTGGGGTTGAAATCACACATGTGCAGCCAGAAGCAATAGGAAAAGCTGTGGAATTGGCCTTAAAAGAAGGTGCAGAGATAATACTCGTGCACGGTGAAACCATAGTGGAACCTGTTAAAGAAGGGACCAACATAGCTGCAGTGCAAGAGGAAATAGACATATTGGCACATCCTGGATTAATTGATGAAAAAACAGCAGAGTTAGCAAAATCGAATGGAGTATACGTAGAAATCACATCAAGAAAAGGACATTGCTTGACAAATGGACATATAGCAAACATGTCTAAAATTTATGGGTTTGAAGTAGTAATTACAAGTGATGCGCATTCACCATCTGATTTCATTAATGAAGACCTAGCTAGAAAAATATTGCTTGGTTCTGGAATAGATAATCCAGGGAAAGTAATTAAAAATTCAGCTAAAATTATGAGAAAAAAGCTTAAAAAGCTTAAATAAGTTCTAGTATTCCTGGTCTTCTTTTATTTATCATTTCTACAGTCATGTAATCTACTATTTTCAGTAACTTGCTCTTACTTTCACCATCATCGAAGTAGTCCAGCTCACTTTTACTTTTTTTAGCATAATCCATTATTAATTTTAAAACCCTGCAAACAGCTTCCTCGGAACCATATTTGTCTTTATACATTGTTAGAATTGTCTTAGATGAAACCTCAGATCTTTTTTCATCCAAGACATCAAGAAATTCAATTAAATCATCTACTAGTTGATAAGCTATGCCTAGATTTTCTCCATATTTGAATAAGTGTTTTGCGGCTTTATCATCGTTGCAGACTATTTTACACGCATTTTTCGCACTGCTTGCAAATAATGATGCGGTTTTTGATGATATACACTTAAAGTACAATTTTTCATCAAAATCTCTACTAATTTTGCTATAAGTGTCTAAGGTTTCACCTTCAACCATTTTTAATCCAACTCGTGCAAAATCTTCTATAATTTCATTTTCATACACAGACACAAGTTCCACAGACTTAGAGATTAACCAGTCACCCAATAAAATAGCAAGAGATATATCGTATTTTACATGTAGAGTTTCAACATTTCTTCTTTTTACACCTTTATCGATTAAATCATCGTGAACAAGACTAGCAGTGTGTATAAGCTCCACTGCTAAAGCCATGTTGATCGTTTTTTTGTAATCTTCACCACCACAGAGTTTTCCACACAATAGTACGATTACTGGTCTAGTTCTTTTTCCACCGGCTTTTATTACGTACTCTAAAGCTTTTTTTATTTTAGGTAAGGTTTGCTCACGCTTAATTAGATTATAAAGCTCTTTGTTGACAATCTGGTACTCTTCCCATCGCTCGATCATCTTTAACACAACCTTGTTTTAACCAAAGTTCTCTATTTCGGCTATTTATTTATATTTGTTTTCTTTTTAACCTTCTATCGATTTTGCTTTTTTCTGGAAAGTTTCTGGCTCCAAAGTTTTTAATGTTGTATGCTGCGGTGAAATTACCAATTTCTAAGCAAGCTTTGACATTATAACCTTTCGTGTATGCATATAAGAAGCCTGACGCAAAAGCGTCTCCAGCACCAGTGGTATCTACGACATTTTTTACCTTAAATGCAGGAACGAAGACTTCCTTGTTATTGGTTATAGCTAAAGAACCTTTATCTCCCAAAGTTATAACTAGTAAGTTTACAAACTTTGACAGTTCTTTTTTATCACAGTCTAGCTTTTCAAGTTCTGCACTTGAGAGAATCATTATATCTGTGTAATTTAACAATTTAGATAGCTTATCTATCCCTAGAGACACATAAGCCATTCCTGGATTTAATATAACTCTGCAGTTACTTTTTTTTGCTTTTTTTGCGATTGTTAAATGCATTTTAAAACTATCTTTTGACGGAAAAGGATCTAAATAAATCCAATTAATATTTAGTAAATCTTTTTTCCTTATTTTAATATCTGGGACACCGGCTGAGTTTGGAATTATAAAGAATGTTCTTTCACCGCTTTTATCGACATATATAAAGGCTTTACCAATTTCTTTATGTGTAACTTTGTATTTTACTTCGATTTTTAGTTTTTCAAAGTCTTTCATCCAAATAACAGAATCGCAATCTTCTCCTAGGGTTGTAAAAAATTTACATTTTAATCCAAATTTAGCTAAACCATATATAACATTAGCTGCAGCTCCTCCTGGAGATTTAAAGCAAGTTTTTACTATGCAATGCCCCCCGGGATTAGGAAAATAGTCTATTTTGTATATATAATCTACTAAGGCAGGACCCACCCCTGCAAACATACCAGTGTTTGATTTTGGATGAAAATACATAATTAACTGATCAATCAGAGAGATTATTTAAATATTCCTTTATTTTTTCTATTTCCTCCTTAGCTTTTTGCATAGTACTTGAATTATCAAGATAATCTAGAGAATTTCCACAGTATGGGCATGTAAAGTTATTTTCCATGGCAACCTCGTAGGGTACCTTGATACAACCCCTAGTGCATATGTAATATATTGAGGAAGCCTCGGATTCAACTTTAGCCTCTAGATTTTTTAATGTTTTCATGAGCTCCCTCTTTAATACACTTTTGAATTTATCATAGTTTAGTTTCCAATAATATTCCATCCATCCAGTTTCATCATCTTTTCTTCTTCTGTACTCTACTAATCCCAGCTCATATAAAGCAAAAAGAGCTTTTCTAATCTCATTTATTTCTATATTTAATTTCTGTGATATTTGCTCATCGGTAAATTCCTTTTTTGGCTTTAGGGAGTAAATTATTAAACCGACTTTGCCAGCAACCCTGTTTATAAGTTCTCTTAACAACTCATCTTCTTCATTACTCACACAAATTTTTATTGATATTTTAGTTTTTAAGAATTATTTTTATTTATTTTAATATCCTAAAACAACAATCAGCTAAAACTTACTAGCTTTGTAATTATGAAAATTCAGCATCACAAATCTAAAAAGAAATATCCTAATTGCAATTTAGCATTAGTAGTGGAATAAAATTTTGCATACAATAAGGCTCATTTGACGGGATATATACTGAAAAATCTTCAAAGGAAACAATATTTTACTGAACAGAAGTTTTCAGAAAGTAGATTTGTAGAAAAAATCTAGAACTCACTTCTAGGTAAAGTTTAAGAATGAGATAGTAAGAATTTAAAACTGAATGAGCATGTTAAAAACTGTTATTGCTGCAGCTTTTAAAAGTAAAGGAAAAAAACTAATGTCTACATCAGAGCTAACTTATATTTTATCGTTTGATTTAAAATGGTTCTCTCATGACAAGAGTAGGCAAGTGATTGAATTAGCAAAGAATCAGGGTTTATTGGTTGAAGAAGGCGGTTTTTTAAAACCAAGCTTTAATGTTGATGAAGTAGAAGTTCCAATTAACTTCAAACCAGATCCGAGAAGAATTTTCATTAGTACCACATTTGAGAAAATTGTTCATGAAATAGCTGAAAAAACTGGCGAGGAGGTGGAAAAAATAGTTGCGCGGATAAATAAAAAACAAGAGAAACTTGGAAATTTACTTGACATTGATGTTGTAGCGCTTATTGTAGCCAAAGAATGTGGTATGGATATAAATAAATACATTGAAGAAGTTTGGAAAGTTGTTTTTAAATCTTAAGCCTTAACTATAATTCGTTAAATGTTATAATTTTAATATTGGTAGGAAGTTTTACAACATCTCCCATTTTTGCTCCAATTAACCACTCTATATTTCTTTTTACTGCAACATCTATAACTCTTTGTGTTATAGCTCCATCAAATATTACTACCGATATCTTAGAATTATCTGTTTTAAGTGTTTTTACAAGATCTCTAACTGGAACTTCTTTAATCATGTTTAGATTTTTATCCAAAAATCTAGCGATTAATTTACCCTCAATTTCGCATTTGTGAGCTTTTAAAGAAGAAATTAGATCTTTTCTTTCTTTTTCTTCATCTTCTTTCGATTTTACTAGATGTAGTTGTTCTACTGGTATTTTATTTCTTAAAGATTTAATTATCTCCTTATGGGTCAAATCTTCCACGCATTTACCTTCTGGCGCTCTAGCAACATAATCTATGTCTGCTGTTTGAAGTAGCTCCTTTAAAATTAAATCTCCTCCTCTATCACCATCTAGAAAAGCTGTAACTGTCTTTTCTTTACTTAGTTCAATGATCGTTTTAGGTACACTAGTACCCTCTAGAGCTATAACATTCTTTATTCCATGTTTAAGTAAATTTAATACATCAGCTCTACCCTCTACGACTATTATTGCATCAGACTCATCTATTGCTGGGCCAGCAGGTAATTTGTCTTTTCCATATTCTATTATCTCCTCAGCCCTGAAAGTTTGCCTAACAATTTCTACAATTTTCTCAGATTCTATTTCTGGTTCTTCAAAAAGGTTTTTTAGTATTTCTTTAGCTCTTTCTATAACTTTCTTTCTTTTGCTAGCTCTAACATCCTCTATTTTTATTACTCTAACCTTAGCCGTACAAGGACCAACTCTCTCTATAGTCTCCAAAGCTGCAGCAAGTATTGCAGTCTCTATTTTATCTAAACTAGATGGTATCCTTATTTCTCCGTAGCTTTTTCCAGATTTACTTTCAATCTTTACTTCTATTCTACCTATTCTTCCTGTTTTTTGCAATTCTCGTAGATCTAGATCATCTCCAAGTAATCCCTCAGTTTGACCAAATATGGCTCCAATTACGTCAGGCCTCTCTACTATACCGTCAGCCACGATTTCAGCATGAATTAGATATTTTGTCGTATCAGAATGCTTCATAAACAGCCTCCCTCATTCCGAGTTATGACATGAGGTGATTAATGATTAATCTTAAAATCAAAATAACTAACTAAATAACTTTTATAATTTTTTACTTGAAATCGATGTTAGTGAATATTTTTTACCACTGGCTAAACTGGTTTTTTTGAGACTTTGATATACTTAGCTAAACTATATTGCTAAATAAACATGCGTGGAAACATCATTACTAAATTATAAGAACTAAACATAATTTTTTAAGTTAAATAATTCAAATACGCTAAATTTAGGATTCACATGGAATCATATAAATCATTTTAATTAATTGCAAGACGAAATGAAACCAATCAAATTGTAAGCGGTAATTAAAAATTTAAAAATATTTTTTAAGATTTTAGTAATTTTGCTATAAAAAATCCTGAACATTCATGCTTATGTGGAAAAGTTCTTATAACTTTTCTCCAAAATTTGTATTCTTTATTCTTAAATTTATCAATACCTTTATCACCGAATGGACTGCTGATTTTTTCAACTTTCATAATATCTAAAACCTTTGAAATGTTATCTTCATTTTCTTCAACCATTATTGAGCAAGTAGAATAAACAACACATCCAGAAACATCTAAATTCCTATGTGCATTTCTTAACATCTTGTACTGAATAGTAATTGTACTTCTGAATTTTTTTTCATCAAATCTCCACTTTACTGACGGATAGTTTCTGAATACACCAGTGGAAGAACACGGAGGATCGATTAAAACTTTATCAACTTTTTGATTGGTTTTAAACTTAGTACCATCGGAAATTTTACATTCTACATTTTTTATACCCAAGATTTTTAGTTTTAACATCATTTTTCTTACTCTTTCTGGAGAATTATCCACTGCAATTATTTTACCTTTGTTTTCCATCTTTGATGCTATGTGACTTGTCTTCATTCCAGGAGCAGCGGCTAAGTCAAGTATTGTATCTCCTGGTTCTGGGTTAAGTATGTGGACAACTAAAGCAGAGGCTATATCTTGAATAACGTAGTAACCTTTCTCATGCAAGTCAAGTGCGGTGAGAGGTTTCTCATATTCTACAACTTTTAGAACATCTGGAAGTTTTGTCTCTTCAACTAATACTTTTTCTTTTTCTAATAATCTTTTTAAGTTTTCCATAGATATTTTTAGCTCATTAACTCTAATATAAACTGGACCTGTGCTCAAATTTGCTATCATAAACTTTATTGCATCTCTCTCTCCAATGAGATCTATTAAATACTTAACAAACCACTCGGGATGTGAGTATTTTAACGATAAATATTTAATATAGTTAACTCTTTTTATTTTATCTAATTCATCATCCAAATTTATATTTTCAACTTTTCTTAAAACTGCATTTGCAAGAGCTGCAGCGTTAGGACTTATTTTACTTTTTGCAATTCTGACTATGGAATCGGTGGCTAATGCTGGATGAACAAGTTTGAATTTCATTTCATAAACGCCAATTCGGATTAAATTTCTTATAAACGGTTTTAAGTCTTGAGTATTTTTGTTAATTAGCGCTAGGTTTATTAAATAATCAATAGTGTTAAGTCTCTTTAAAGTCTCAAAGACATAGGCGTGAATAGATCCTCTGATTTTGTAATCTAAATTTTTAGGTAAAAGTTTTCTTAAAGCTTCTTTTGCAGAAATTGTTTCCTTTTCTACTCTTTCAAGAACTCTTGCTGCAATTTCTTGTGAGATCATTAAATTTTATTTTATAGTAAAACGATTTGAGCGTGCCAACACTCACCTATTTTTAAAACTTTATCTTCATCAACTAATCCTAAATTTATAGCAATTTTCACAGCATTTTTTCCTGAAATATTTGCAATAGTAGCTTGTTTCAGTGCATGTTTTACATCATCTTCACAAAAAGTCTCAGTACCGTAGAATTTCTCTGATATTTCTATTTTTAAGTCACCATCCTTGAATGTCTTTCCTATTAACTCTGAATCGCAAACTGCTACCAAAACCTCCCCGCCAACTCTGTATATTTTCATTCTAAACATTTTAAACTACACCTAAACGTAACTATAAACCTCTTACAGGATGTTTTGCACCACATGCTAAACATCTTATAAACAGAATTCTTCCCTCTTTTATGAATTCCGTATCAGGAGATTGACACTCTTTACATAGTATATATTCTTTTACATAGGAATTTAGCTCTCTTTGAACTTCATTTTCATTGAATTTTCCTTGCAAGACTAGTCTTCCACCCTCAATAAAACCTGCAGTACCTATCGATTTTATTAAATATTTATACAAGTGTTCTTCACTTCTGTTTAAGATTTTAGCAATTTGTGAAAAGTTTTTGACAATTGTTCTGTTACCCTCTCTTTGCACTTGAACTTTTGGAATCTCAAATCTCTCTCTCCTGATTATTTCTTTAGGCAATTCGGACAAAGCCTTTTCTAGTAGCTCCTCATAGCTTTTCATAAATGGAACACCTTCTTTGAAATTTGATCTGTGACTACTTTGATTGTAATTTTTTTATTTCATCTTCAATTATTTTTAGATCTCTTCTTATTTGTAGATTACTTCTAAAAATTAGATCACACATAATACCTAATATTAATATTTGAAGACCCAAAATTATAAGAAGAGTTGTTAAAACAGCAAGCAGAAAATGGGAAATGCCTTTGAACCATTCTAAAGTCACGTAAATACCCAGAAGCAACCCTACCAGCGTTAAAATTGCACCCAGAAAATAAAAGTATCTACCGGGACTATATCTTTTAAGCAATTCGTAGATTGATAGCATTATTTTTATACCATCTCTGAAGGGTCTTAATTTTGTTTTACCAACTCTCTTTCTGTAATTAATCGGAACTTCAACAACTTTAAATCCTTTAGATAAACTTTCAACGGTTAATTCAGTCTCAACTTCAAAACCAGTCTTTCTTAGCTCTATGCTTTTGTAAACACTTTTTGTTAGAGCCCTATACCCAGATAAAATATCATATAAATCTACACCGTATGTAACTCTAAATATGAAATTCAGTATTTTGTTTCCTATTAAATTTAGTTTCGTAAAAGCACCTTTTTCAAAATTGGACAATCTATTTCCTATTACGTGATCTGCACCCCTCTCTATTTCATTAATTAGCTTATAGCAATCTTCTGGAAGATATGTACCATCACCATCTATTATTACCACAACATCATTGTCTATAATCTCAAACGCCTCTTTAAGGGCTCGTCCTTTGCCTTTGCCACTCTGTATTAGAACTTTAGCCCCTCTCTCTTTTGCTATCTCTCTAGTTTTATCAGTGCTACCACCGTCTATGACTACTATGTTGTTAAAACCTAATCTCTTAAAACCATCAATAACATCACCAATTGTTTTTTCCTCATTTAAAGTAGGTATTAATATGCACACATCCAAAAGAGACACCTGCTTTTGTAGTGTATTTCTAAAATTTATGGATTTTCAAAGTCTAATCACTTTAAGAAGACTTAAAATTGGAACATCATCTATCTGATCTATACCCTTTTTATCTATCATGACTACAGCGCATAAAACTTTTGAGTCTCTTTCAAGTAAAAACTCAATAGTCTCTTTTAATGTTGATCCAGTTGAGATAATGTCATCAACAACTACGCTCTTTTTTCCTTCAACTTTTGCAAAATTCTCACTAAGTATGCCTCCAACTTTAATAGTCTTTTCCTCAGATTTTAGTTTTCTTGGATAGTAAATTGCTAATTCTGATCCGATCTCCTCAGCAACCATTGTAGCTATTGGAATACCACTAGTAGCAATACCTACAACAATTTCTACATCATCTGAAACATCATATATTAAATCAGCCATTATTAAAGCTATATTTCTTAATCTTGATGGATTAGCAATTGTGCTCCAATCTATATATATGTCTGATGGTGGAACAACATCCTCTTTTGCTTTGGTAAGCAACCATAGCGTAGTTTCCTCAGACACATTTAATTCATCAGCTATTTCACCAGTAGTGAGACCTTTTTCTTTTAATTTCTTTGCTCTTTTAATTAGGTCATCTATTTTCCCCAACATCAACCCTGGTCATGCCAACCTAGCAGATCTTCACATACCATACCCGACCTACTAGGTTGGCTTTCACACTCTCCGCGAAAGCGGAGAGCACGGGATACCGGGAATCTCCCGTTAGCCTCAGCAAAGCTTCATCGCCTGCCAGCCTTAAAGGCTGACAGGGGGCGGTTAGCCCGCTTTCTCTCCTACGCCTCGCCCTCAGCCTTCCACGGGCATCATCTGAGCGGACTTCGGAGAGGATGAGCTTGAAACGTGAGTAATCAACAACTTTGAGGGCGAAAGCGATAGCAGAAACTTTGTGAACATCTAAACCGATTAGTTTACTCAACACCTTACCAACGATTGACGTGTAGACTTCAGAATACTCCTTAACTTTAACACCATACTTTAGTGGAAGCTTGTACGATAGTATTTGTCTGAATTTGAATTGAGGCATGTTGTGGATTACTCTATTCACCTTTCGTGAACCATTGAATTTGGAAGTATTTAGCTTACCGACAACAACATCTGCGTTAAAATGTCTAGCGATAACACCTATTTTGTCAACTAACTTGTGAAGTAAGTACTTCCTCCTTCCTTGTCTTACGTATTGGGTCTCGTGATGATTAAATTTTCCAACCGCTACGATCTTTTTACTCTTCTTATCCATCACAGCGAAATCTGTATAACCAATATTAGCATCCAAAGCCATAACTCTGTTACCTTCGCTTTCAGAGGATTCAACATCTACAATAAAATAAACTTTAAAACCTTTATCGTTATTTAAACGTTTTATTACAACTGTGTAAGGGTAAGAACCGTCTAAATACTTTCCATACTTCTTAAGATACTTCTCAGGAATGTAAACTTTAGGATAAATGTATTTACCATTACAGCAGTTTATCCTCAATTTCATTGTGCTCAGGTTTAGCCTTGTGTTGAGATTTCCCTTCTTTGTCTTATCTCCTCTTGATATTATAATTGAATTCCTTCTCTTTCTATATTCTTCTCCTGAGATTTTACCTTTCATCCTTAATCTTTGATTCTTCTTACCTCCAAACGTTATGTGAGGTGGCAAATCCTTAATCGAATGATAGGCATCTTTAACGTAACGTGAGTTCAATCCTGTTTCTTTCTGAAGTATTCTTTCGATATCAGCCTTCCAAACACCTTTCCATTTAAGCGAGTAAGCTCTCCTCCTAGCTTTACCGAACTTGAACATTAAATTCTCTAATTCTTTCTTATCTTCATCCGATATTTCACAAATGAATCCAGGAATTGCAATCTTAACCATGAGCTTCAACCTCTTTTCTTATCACCTTTACGATGTTTTTTGCCCCTCTTTTACCGTAAATCCTGCCAGCAAACGAAACTACTATAGAAATCAGATCTTCAACTAGTTCCTCTTCGGGAGATTTATTTTCTCTTTCAACAACTATTAGATTAACTCCATGCTCCTCAAAGAATTCTTTGATATATTCGATTCCGAATCTGGCAAGCCTATCTTCGTATTCGACTATGACATTCTTAGCTTTACCTTCTCTAACCAGTTTGAACAATCTCTTAAGACCTCTACGCTTCTCATTGACTCCAGAAGCAACATCTTCTATTATTTCCACAACTTCTAAACCTCTCTGCTTGCAGAACTCGATAAGTCTTTTCTTTTGATTTTTAAGATAATCTTTCTGTTTTTTTGTTGAAACTCTGCAGTAAATTACTGCCGTGTTCTCTGGGGCTTGCGTAATCCTGCCCATTAACTTATCGAGTTCAGAGCTATCAACGTACCTATGCTTTCCAATCCTTATCCCTTTTATTATTCCTTTATCAATATATTTTCTCAGCGTGTTTGGATGCAATCCACAGTATTCTGAGGCTTCTTTCATCCGCATTAATACCATTAAATTATGGTAAGATATGTTAAGATTTATAAGGATTTCGATGACTGTTTATCAACCCTCCTTATTATAGCTTCACAGCCACATATTGGACAAACATTAGTTTTTGCATTTAAAACTCTACCGCAACCTCTGCATACTTTAATCCATCTAAACGTTTTAGTAATACCTTTTTGAATTACACTCTCAGTTTCAAGACCCAGACTTTTTGCCAAGTTTTGAATTGAATAATCGTCAGTTAATATTGCAACCTTTTTACCAGACTTCTTTTTTTCATAAGCCAGCGCAATTAACTTTATATCGCTTTTTGATAACTTATAAATGTCTCCTGTACTTTTAGCCATTTGTTCAATGAATTTAATACTATCCTTGGAAGGCTCTTCAACTTTTATTTTAGTAATTGCTAGGTAAAGCCTCGAATCATCATCTTTCACTTCATCAATAACATCGCTAACTGTAACGGAGTTACCATAAACTTTCTTGAAGAATATGGCGCTAGCATCAATAATAAACACTTTTTCATTATTTTTATTTTTAGTCACAGAAATATACTTTGTTTTACTATCCTTATAAAATCGTTGCTAATGGAGATATCCTCTAAGAAGGAAAATAGGCCTTACAGAGCAGTAACAATTTTCGCAGACATTGA
>CAZCHG010000037.1:0-12834 GCA_964498465.1 uncultured archaeon
GGGGCGGTAGGGTAGCCTGGTTATCCTCCCGGCCTTGGGAGCCGGTGACCGGAGTTCAAATCTCCGCCGCCCCATTTTTGCTACTTTTTTATTCACAGCTCCCGCGGGTCGGAACCCCCGCCAATTCATGGCGGGGGAGGTCAGATTAGCGGTCAGATTAGTAATGTTTTGGGCAGTTAGATATTTTTTATATAAAAGTTTTAATTTTATGAATTTATAAATTATTAATATTTTTTGGGAATTTAAAAATAAAATTAAATTCTGATATTTTTAATTCCTGTTAATGATACTAGAAAAAGAGAGGATCGCGTGGGGAAAAGTGGTTGAGAGAATAACAGAATTTATAAGGGATATAGTCGAAAAATCAAAAGCAGAAGGAGTAGTAGTTGGAGTAAGCGGAGGAGTAGACAGTGCAACGACTGCTTTTCTTTGTGTTAAAGCATTAGGAAAAGATAGAGTTCTAGGACTTGTAATGCCAGAAAAGGGGGTAACTAAAGAAGAAGATATTAAAGATGCAATAGAAATTTGTAAATCTTTGGGAATTGAGTATAGATTAATCTATATAAACCCAATGGTTAATAGCTTTTTGGAAAACTTGGAAAAAAATGGTAAAATCGCCGTTGCTAATATTAAACCGAGGATTAGAATGATTATTTCCTATTATTATGCAAACAAATTAAACTATCTTGTTGCTGGAACTGGTAACAAAAGTGAATTAATGACAGGATATTTCTGCTATGATAAGCAAAGTAAAGCAGTAACTGAAGATGGTTTAAAACCATATTATAAACTAAGACCAGAGGATACAGTTTATTCCTTAAATTTGAATAATTTAAGAATTGAAAAAGTTCCTGTAAAAGCAGTTTATAAATTTAATTACAGTGGCAAAATGGTTGAAATTAACAATGGAGATATTAGCTTACTAGTTACGTTAAATCATAGAATGGTTGTAAGATCAAGTGAAAGAGAATTTTTATCTTTTACCAGGGCAGCTAATTTATTTAATAGCTTTTCTGTAAAAATTCCAAAGCTTTCAAGCGAAAAAAATCAAACTGAGTTAAGTAAATTAGAATTTAGTGAAGTTAAGCCGAAAAACATTGAAATTGTTGAGTATGATGGAGTCATTTGGTGTCCAGACGTGCCGCCAAATCACAATCTATTGATTGAAAGAGATGGATCCTTAGTTTTCTCTGGAAACACAAAATATGGAGATGGAGGTGTAGACTTTCTGCCTATAGGGGACTTATACAAAACTGAAGTCCTTGAACTGGCAAGATTTTTGGGAGTACCAGAAAAAATAATAAGAAAGAAACCATCAGCAGGTTTGTGGGTCGGGCAAACTGATGAAGATGAACTGGGAATAAGTTATGCAAAACTAGATGCAATATTAAAATCTCTTGAAAAAGGATTAAAAGAAAAAGAAATTACGGAAACGTTAAAAATTGAAGAAGCTGAGATAAAAAAAGTTAAAGAGATGGTAGAAAAAAGTAGACATAAAAGAGAAACACCCCCTGTGGCAAGTGTTAGAGAGCTTTTGAGTTAAAAAAATTTTAGTACCTTTTTAAAAATTAATTTAACTCAGAACAAGTTAGAAAACTTCCAAAAGTTCTTTAGCTTTTTCTGGTGTAATTAACTCTAGAAGGATAGCTTTTTGTGCATGTAATCTATTTTCTGCTTGATCAAAAACTACGGAGCTTGCACCTTCTAGAACATCTTCAGTTATTTCTTTACCTCTATGTGCAGGTAGGCAGTGCATAACTATTACATCATCACGAGCTAAGTCTACGAGTTTTTGATTTACTTGATACGAACTGAAATCTTTTAATCTTTTTTCTTCTTCATGTTCCTGGCCCATGGATACCCATACATCTGTGTAAATTACATCAGCATCTTTAACAGCCTTAGCAGGGTTTGATTCAAGTTTTACTTCTCCTTCAAATTCTCTTGCTTTTCTTAATATTTCTTCTGGGGGTTCATATCCAGCTGGGGTGGAAACAGTTATTTTCATACCCATTAATGTTGCCGCAAGTATTAAGGAATTGCAGACGTTATTTCCATCACCAACCCATGTTATTTTTACATCTTCTAGTTCACCTTTGTACTCTTTTATCGTCAACAAATCGGCTATAGCTTGACATGGATGCTCTAAATCACTAAGCCCATTTATTACTGGTACTGATGAGTATTTTGCAAACTCTTCTAATGTTTTATGTTTTCTTACTCTCATAACTACAGCATGTACGTATCTGGATATCACTCTTGCAGTATCTTTGATTAGCTCACCCCTACTTAACTGTAAATCTTTCCAACTTAAGTATAAGGCATGACCGCCAAGGTCACTCATTGCCACTTCAAAGGATATCCTAGTTCTAGTAGAAGGTAACTCAAAAATCATTGCAAGGCTTTTATTCTTTAAATAGTCTGTGACTACGTCCTTGTATCTTTCTTTTTTTAATTTTTCAGCTAGCTGAAGTATTTCAAGAAGCTCACTTTTTGTTAAATCTAAAATTGATAATAGATGTTTCATAAATTTCACCAAAATAATGTTTTTCTTAAACAAAATGAAATTTTAATACGCCTTTTAAGATTTAGACCTGATAAAATAAAAATTTAGATAAACATTTGCTTTGGAGGTTTGTGAGAATGTATACTTTTTGAAATAACCTTTATCATATCTTCTGTTTCAATAACATCTTTTCCCTCTATTATAGCTTTATGTAGTGCAGCTTTAATTACTTTTTCAACTAGATCTCTTCCAGAGAAACCTTCAGTATTCTTTGCAATTAATTTTAGATCAGCTTTAACTTTTAATGGAAAATCTTTTAGATTTCTTTCTAGAATTTCTAATCTTTCCTCGAAATTTGGTAGTGTGAATTCGATTTCTTCCTCGAATCTACTTCTTATTGACGGATCCAGTAAGTTAGCTCTATTTGTTGCAGCAATTGTGCAAATTCCGTCATTTCTTTGTATGCCATCTAGTTCTGTTAGTAAAGCGTTTACTATTTCTGTCACATCACCACGAATTTCTTGATAAGATCTGTCTAGCGCAATAGCATCAAATTCATCCAAGAAAACTATACAGGGAGCTAATTCTCGTGCTCTATCATATAACTCATGTATTTTTTTAGCAGCATCTCCAACGTACTCTCCAATTAGTCTAGTTGATTTTATAGATAAAAATGGTACATTGGCAGTATTAGCAAGAGCTTTGGCCATCATTGTTTTTCCAGTACCAGAAGGTCCATAAAACAGTACATTTTTTGGACTCCATTTTCCAAATTTTTCTGGGTTTTTTAGAAATTCAAGTATAACTTTTACCTTTCTTTTTGCCTGTTCTTGCCCAACTACATCATCTAATGTAACATCCTTTACTATCTCAGTCTCAAAAGTTCTAGACTCACTTTTTACAATGATCTTAGTGGAATCGGTAATTATGCCTCTTTCAGGATCAAGATCAACTACTTCAAAAGCAAAATCTGGAAAGAGTCTAGTATCGAATAATAATTTTCCTTTGTAAACGTACTCCCCTTTCCATTGTTCTTTAGCATATCTATCAAAAACTTTAGGGTTGTCTACGGTGGGGTACTCGTGGTAGCTTGTTTTTAATGGATAACCTAGAGGCTTTAAGATTAAATACCTCAGCTCGTTGCTTTTTTGCTCAAGTTTTCTTTTTGCCATTTAAGAAAATGTTAAGTTATTAATATTAATATTCTTTGCGTTCACGAAGTCAAATTTTTGAATTATTTTTAATTATTTTAAATTGTTTATGAAAAATGCTTATAAAAATTTAAAAGCTTCGGCAAATAAGCTTTGATATAAAGAAGGTCTTGTTAGAAACTCTAGCTTTTTAATGTTCTTAACAAGACTGTACATTTCTTCAGATTTTTTGATTCCAAGTTCTTTAGGTATTTTCGGCTTTGCAAATCTAATCTCTGGTACAACACCATAGAGGTTATTTTTTATCCAACCATCGTCAGTATAATAGTAGCAAGCACCTTTTTTATCTCTGAATGGTTCGTAAATCGATTTAAAATCCCTTGCAACCCAATTTGTTATCTTTAATACTTTATTAGATGGATTTATTGTAACATGGCCATAGTTAGGAGGGATTATAATTTTATCACCTTTTTCACCTTCCACAACAATAACATCTGTTATTTTGCCCTGATCTTGTTTTTGCAGTAAAAATAAACCTTTACCCTCCAAAACCTCATAAATTTCTGGATACGACAAATTGTTTTCAGCTACAGGATGATAATGACCGAATGTTTTTATGTATTCTTTTCCTATCTTGTTTGGTGGAATTATGGTTAAATCAAATCTTAACCTATTTTCAATAATTTTCTCTAAATCTCTTTTACTGTAGTAGATATCTCTGTACATGTAGTATGCTGGAAAATCTTTTTCAAGTTCACTCGGATAAGCCAAAACGGGTAGTAAATCTTTTGCCCATCTAATGTCAGGTTTAAACGTTCTACCGGCAATCTTAATCTCCATATGAGAGTTTCGCTATTTTCTAGGATAAATCACTTATGAGTTTTAAATGAAAGCTAGATTTTATAAAATAATAATATTTAAAAATTTGAAAAATTTGGTTAAAATTTTGTAAATTAATTAAAAAACTAAAGGCTTGGTAAATTTTAAATGCTCAGGTAAACAACTTGAGTGGTCTAGTTTTATTAGCAAAAACCATCTAATTTCATTAGAGTTAACCTAGTGATGAAAATTCCATTGAACATTAAATTTAGAGCTATTGTAAAAAATCCGAATGGTTTATAAGAAAAAGTTGCCGAATAAAGTTAAATCAGAAGAAAGCTTAAAAACTAAAATTGTGCTAAAGAGAATCATGGAATATCCAATAATACTAGATACAACGCTCAGAGATGGTGAACAGACACCAGGAGTTTGCCTTAGTGTTGAGCAGAAATTGCTAATAGCTGAAGCTTTAGATAAGCTTGGAGTCAGTATTATTGAAGCAGGAACAGCTATAGCATCTAAAGGAGATTTTCGGGCAATTAAAGAAATATCAAATGCTGGTCTAAAAGCAGAGATCTGTAGCTTTGCAAGAATTAAAAAAGAGGATATAGATGCTGCAGCAGACGCTGATGCAGATTCAGTGTTTATGGTAGCACCATCATCTAAGATACACATCTCTAGTAAGTTTCCAGGAAAAGATGAAAATTTCGTTGTAGAAAAATCAGTTGAAGCCATTGAGTATGCAAAGGAAAGAGGATTAATAGTAGAATTTGGCGCAGAGGATGCATCCAGGGCTGATTTTAATTTTGTTAAGAGACTATTTGAAGAAGCTGCACTTGCTGGAGCAGACAGACTAACATTCGCCGATACTGTTGGAGTTTTAACTCCAGAAAGATCAGAAAGAATTATGAAAGAATTATCATCGAAATTTAAGATTCCTATTGCGATTCACTGTCATGATGATTTTGGACTTGCTACAGTTAACACAATTTTTGCTATAAAAGGTGGAGCAAAAGAATTTCATGCAACTATAAATGGAATTGGTGAGAGAGCTGGAAATGCTGCTTTAGAAGAAGTTGTAGTCGCTTTGGAGTTCCTTTATGGTATAAAAACGGGAATAAATAAAAAGAATCTGTATAATGTCTCTAAACTGGTTGAAAGATTAACAAAAGTTGTTGTACCGCCTAATAAACCGATTGTAGGAGAAAATGCTTTTACACATGAAAGTGGAATACATACTTCTGCTATTTTTAGAAACACAGCTACGTATGAGCCAATAGACCCAGAAATCGTAGGAAGAAAAAGACAAATTGTTTTGGGGAAGCATGCGGGAAGAGCTAGTGTTGAGGCTATAATTAAGGAGATGGGCTATAAAGCGACGGATGATCAAATAAAGAAAATACTGATGAAAATAAAAGAAATTGGAGATAAAGGTAAAAGAGTTACTGACGCTGATGTTAGAAGTATAATAGAAGCTGTATTGCAGGTAAAAGGGGAAAAGAAAGTAATTCTGGAAGACTTATCTGTAATTAGTGGGAAAAACATAAGACCCACCGCTAGCGTCAAGTTAAGAATCAATAATAAGGAAAAAATAGAGGCGGCTGTAGGAGTAGGACCAGTTGACGCTGCTATTAATGCAATTAGAAGAGCATTGGAGGAAGTAGGTGTAAAAGATATAGAATTGGTTAGCTATAGAGTGGATGCAGTCACTGGTGGAACTGACGCATTGGTTGATGTAGTTGTTCAGTTAAAAAGAGGAGAGAAAATTGTAACTACTAAAGGAGTTGGGCCAGACATAATTATGGCATCAGTTGAGGCAATGTTGGAAGGTATAAACCTTCTAATTTGAGGTGTTTTTATGAAAGCTGCAAAGGCTATAGTTAAAGCTTTAGAAGATGAGGGTGTGACGCACATTTTTGGAATACCAGGTGGAGCTATAATTGAGGTTTATGATGCGTTGTATGATTCTGATATCATTCACATAACAACAAGACATGAACAAGGAGCAGTTCACGCAGCAGATGGATATGCTAGAGCCTCTGGTAAAGTAGGTGTCGCTTTTGCAACGTCAGGCCCAGGAGCAACAAATACTGTTACTGGCATAGCTACAGCTTACATGGATTCATCTCCTATTGTCGTTATGACTGGTCAAGTTCCAAGAATGCTGATAGGTAATGACGCTTTTCAAGAAACTGATATAGCTGGAATAACTATGCCAATAACTAAGCACAATTACCTAGTTACAGATCCATCTAAGTTACTAAGGATAATAAAGGAAGCTTTCATCATAGCATCGACTGGTAGACCTGGGCCAGTGCTAATAGACCTCCCAAAAGATGTAACCATGGCTGAGATTGAATACGATTATCCAGAGAAAGTTGAATTACCTGGTTATAAACCAACAACACGAGGACATCCAAGACAAATCAGAAAAGCTGCAGAATTAATAATGAAAGCTGAGAGACCAATTATTCTTGCGGGAGGAGGAGTAATTCTATCAAATGCCAGTTATGAGCTGACAAAGTTAGCTGAAACTATACCAGCATTTGTTGTAACATCTTTAATGGGTAAAGGATCCATTCCAGAAACACATCCGTTATGCTTGGGGTTTATAGGCATGCATGGATCGAAGTACGCTAATTATGCTATAATGGAATCAGACTTAATTATAGCTGTGGGATGTAGATTCAGCGACAGAACTACAGGAAAAGTTTCAAGCTTTGCTCCGCATGCTAAAATAATTCATATAGATATAGATCCTGCTGAAATAGGTAAAAATGTTAGAGTTGATGTACCAATAGTTGGTGATGCTAAGTTAGTTTTAAGAGAACTAATTAAGTACATACAATATAAGCAAAGAAAGAAGTGGGAAAATACAGTTAATGAGTGGAGGAGAAAATACCCGTTAAAATATAAGAAAGACGATAAAATTATAAAACCTCAGTATGTTATTGAAAAGACTTACGAATTGTGCCCAGATGCTATAATAACTACTGAGGTTGGGCAAAATCAAATGTGGGCAGCGCAGTATTTTAAGGTAAAATACCCCAGGCAGTTTATATCAAGTGGTGGTTTAGGTACGATGGGTTTTGGCTTTCCCGCAGCCATAGGAGCGCAAGTAGCCTTTCCAGAAAAGACTGTAATAGATTTAGCTGGAGATGGAAGCTTTCTGATGAATATTCAAGAGCTTGCAACCTGCGTGAGTTATCAAATCCCTGTAAAGGTATTTATATTAAATAATGCTTATCTAGGAATGGTTAGACAGTGGCAACAGTTATTTTATGAGGAAAGATATAGCGCTACAAAGTTAAAGTATGAGGAATTTAGCTTTGAAAAAATAGCAAAAGGTTTTGGAGCAGTGGGGTTCACTGTGGAAAAACCAAGCGAGGTTGAAGATATCATAAAGGAAGCTTTGGAAATAAATGATAGACCAGTCGTTATAGACTTCTGGGTATCAAAGGAGGAAAATGTATATCCAATGGTGCCAGCTGGAGCAGCTTTAAATGAAATGATTGATGAAGAAAGTTAATATTAGGTGAAGAATATGGAAAAGCATACAATAGGAGTCCTAGTTGAAAATAAGCCAGGAGTTTTAGCAAGAGTTGCATCTTTATTTAGAAGAAGAGGTTTTAACATAGATAGTCTAGCAGTGGGTACTACGGATAAGGAAGATATCTCTAGAATGACAATAGTAGTAAAAGGTGATCAGAAAACATTGGAACTCGTTATGAAGCAGCTAAATAAACTTATAGAAGTCATAAAAGTTATAGATTTATCAAAAAATAGCGTAAGTAGAGAATTGGCTTTAATAAAGGTTGCTACTACTTTAGAAACCAGAAGTGAAATTATTGAAATAGCAAACATTTTCAGGGCCAGAATAGTTGATGTAGCTAGAGATAGTTTAATAATTGAGATAACTGGTGATGAAGAGAAAATTAATGCATTTGTTGACTTAATGAGACAATATGGAATAAAAGAAATGGTCAGAACTGGTGTAGTATCCTTAATGAGAGGAGCAAAATCAAAATAATCTCTAGTTTATACATGGAATTTTTAAAAGAGCAAAATCCGTTTTTAAAAAAATGGAGAAAGGGTTTAAAGAGAGTTGCATTAGTTTATCCGAACAAATATAGAAGTGGAATTTCTAACATTGGTTTACAATATATTTATGCGAAAATAAACTCCCTTGATGATTTTATATGTGAAAGGTTTTACTCAGATGTATATGAAGGAATTAGAAGCCTTGAAACAGGTACAGAGTTAAAGGATTTTGACATTGCTTTTTTTTCACTTCAATTTGAGGAGGATTATTTTAAAGCAATTGATATAATCAAAAAAAGTAACTTTAAAGGGGTAAAAATAGCTGGTGGACCTTGTGTAATGGAAAATCCTAAACCACTTTTGAATTACTTTGATGCTTTTTTCATAGGAGAAGTAGAAGAGGTTTTAGAAGATTTGCTTGAAGCGGCTTTAAATAAAAACTTTGATGGTCTAAGAGGAGTGTACACGGGTAAGGAAGATAAAGTAAAAAGAGTTTATCCAAGAAAGTTGAATGAGCATTTGCATGTGCAAATATTTGGGGAAGGAGTTTATGGAAGAAGCATACTACTTGAGGTTGGAAGAGGATGCAGTGGTGCTTGCAAGTTTTGCATGGTTAGGCAGATATATTTTCCTCAGAGATGGAGAGATTTAGATTTACTTTTGGAAGTTGTCGAGAGAAATTTAAAGGTTACAAGAAAAGTAGCCCTCATAGCACCATCAGTTACTGGATATCCAAGATTGCGAGAATTGTTGCAGTCATTACTGAATTTTAACTGCTTAATCTCCCCATCATCGCTTAGGGCTGATCAGTTAGATTTGGAAATTCTAGAAATCTTAGCAAACTCTGGATTAAAAAGCATAACTTTAGCACCAGAAACTGGAAACGAGGAACTTAGAGAGTTAATTGGCAAACATTGTCCAAATGATGTTTTTATTGAAGTAGCTGAACAAGCTGCAAAGTTAGGTATTAAACAAATGAAACTTTACTTCCTTTTTGGGTTGCCTTGCGAAACAATGGAGCATTTGAATGATACTATTAGATTTGTGGAAAGAATTAAAAGAATAATAAAAGTTCATGTTTCTGTGAATCCTTTAGTTCCAAAACCGCATACACCTTTTCAGTGGTTAGCTTTTGGAGGCTATTATGGAAATAAAGCTGAGAATATTAGTGAGAACCTAGCGGTTCTAAAGAAAAAAGAGAAATATCTAAAGAAAGAATTAGGAAAATTAGGAATTGAGGCAAAATTTGAAAAAATAGACAAGTTTGCATTACAAACGGTACTATCTAGGGGTAATACGGACATATCGAGTATATTCTTAGAAAAGCCAATAAGAATTGAAAAATATGGAAAATACTTGGGTTATTTTCAGTTAGAGGAAGATTTACCTTGGGATTTCATAGATCATGGGTATACAAAAAGAAGATTGATAAAAGAGTTTGAACCTATACTTTATGAAGTCAGAGGTGTAAATTGAGAATGTTGGAGGATATTGATAAAAAAATAAATCTTAAAAATTTAAGATTTAATCCTGACCCACCTCCAGTTAAGGGTGGCAGGGAGTTCTCTAAGAACTATAACGAAGTGCTGTATAAAATAGAGGATGTACTCAGTCACTATGTTCTAGGAAACATAGATTTTGATCGAGCCGTAAAAGCCTTAAATTATGCAAGACATGCAATTATCCCTAATTTGAAATACTCGCATGAAATTCTGGAAAGATTGAAAAATGTATATGATGAAGCTTTAGAGCTTTTGCAAAAATTGAGAACCAGGAAGAAAGTTAAGGAATGGCTATTGAGTAATGGACCACCAAGAGAGAAGAAAGTAAAATCCTTATTTGACTATGTTTGATTTTATCTATTTGGATATATATTATTGTAAATAATTTACTATCTATTAATTTTAATATTTTATTTTTATAATTAAATAATAACTACAGAATAATATGAATAGAAAAGATAACTTTTTATTTCGAAATGTTATATTAATTAGCATAAAATTGGTTTTAAAATTAACTTAATATATTGAATAACTTATTTAAAAATAGAAAATCTAAGGCAAATTTTTTAGAATTTGCACGAATAAGGTGAGAATTCTCATGAAATCTATAATTCTTGCTGGGGGTAGTGGAACTAGATTATGGCCTTTAAGCAGAGAACTTTACCCAAAGCAGTTCATAAAATTGCTTGGGGAATCTCTTTTTCAAAAAACTTTGAAAAGAGCGTTGCTAGTCTCTGATCCGGATGATATATACGTTGTAACGAATGAAAAACAGAAATTTCTGGTCTTGGATCAAATTGCGGAAATAAATCTAAAAATACCAAAGGAGAATATAATAATAGAGCCAATTGCTAGAAACACACTACCAGCGGTATACTATGCTGTATTAAAAATAGTTGAAAATGGCCACTGTATAGTTTCAGTTTTACCTTCAGATCACTTAATCGCAATAAATTCAAACTATAAGTCTGTTTTTGAAAAAGCTAAAAAACTGGCAAACAAATACATAGTCACATTTGGAATAAAACCTGATAGACCACATACTGGATATGGTTACATAAAACCTGGAGAAAAAATAGGAGACGGTTTTATAGTTGAAAAATTCGTAGAAAAACCAAGCATAGACAAAGCTGAGGAATTCATAAAGGAGGGCTATCTTTGGAACAGTGGAATGTTTATGTTTGATACTCAGATCTTTGTAGAAGAATGTAAAAAATTTGTACCAGAAATTGTGGAAGCTTTTGAAAATGGAAAGGATATCTCCGAAATCTATGCATCGTTACCAAATATATCAATAGATTACGGGATTTTAGAGAAAAGTGACAGGGTAGCTGTAGTTAAGTTAGAAACAGAATGGAATGATCTTGGAAGTTTTGATGCGCTTTACGAAATTATGGAAAAGGATGAGCACAAAAATGCTGTGAAGGGGAATTGTATTGTCTTAGATTCAAGTAATAATCTGCTATACAGTGAGAGACTTCTAGCGGCTATAGGGCTTAAGGATTTAATTGTAGTTGATACTCGTGATGCAATACTTATATGCTCGAGAAAGGATAGCCAGAAAGTTAAGGATGTTGTAAAAATACTAAAAAATGCTGGAGACATTAGAGCAGAATGTCATGCAACCGTTTATAAACCCTGGGGCTCATACACCGTGCTAGAGGAAAACAAATTCTATAAAATAAAGAGAATAACAGTTTTACCTAAAAAGAGGCTAAGTCTGCAAATGCATTATCATAGAAGTGAACACTGGGTCGTTGTAAGAGGAACCGCTAAGGTTCAAGTGGGGGATAGAGAGTTTTTACTGAGAAGCGGCGAAAGTACATTTGTACCGGCTGGAGTAAAGCATAGATTGGAAAATCCTGGTCTGGTTCCACTAGAGGTAATTGAGGTACAAATAGGAGAGTATCTAAAGGAAGATGATATAGTAAGATTTGAGGATGACTTTGGTCGCCAATCATAATTACTAATACATTAATTTGGCACCCGTATGTTAAAACATGAGGATTAAATTAATTCATGAAGCGCATTAACCTCTAATAAAATGATTTTAACAATTGGTTGTGATTAGAAATTAGTTATTCTTAGGTTTTTGCGTAAAAAATTTTAATTTTTCAATAGCCCTTATCTGAGGAGATAAAACATTGAATATCAAATAGATTACTTATCTATACTTCAAAAAATTTTCAAACAGTAAAAAATTTTGATACTTTTAATTTTTACCGCGTATTAAATACTGAATAAACTCGAAGCAACCCAATTGGGTACATATAGATTCAGATGAATTTTTAAGTGCTTATGAATTAAAACTTGTAAGGTATGGAACCCCAAAACTTTAACGTAAAGCTTTTAGAAATAACTTTAGCAATCTGGTATAAGTTAAACGAAAACTTTCCAGAAAATACACGTGAGGATCTTGGAGGTTAGATTTTATGGAGTTTCTTTTAAAATGTATTGAATGTGGAGCAGAATATGAGCAAGAAGACATCTATACATGCAAATGCGGTGGATTACTAGAAGTTAACATAGATTTAAGCTCAGTGAACTTGGATTTTAAGCTGGATGGAAACAATTTAAGAGTTTGGAAATACAAATCGCTATTACCTGTAAAAATTGAACCTGTAACGCTTGATGAGGGAGGTACACCGATATACAGAGCTAGAAAACTGGAGGAGATGACTGGAATAAAAAGAATCTATGTAAAACATGAAGGTTTGAACCCTTCTGGCTCATTTAAGGATAGAGGTATGACAGTTGGGGTAACTAAAGCTATTGAATTAAATAGAAATTCAGTGGCTTGTGCATCAACTGGTAA
>CAZCHG010000038.1:0-12719 GCA_964498465.1 uncultured archaeon
TGAGATTGCTTTGAGGGATAAGGAGTTGGGAGAAGAGTTTAAAAAATGGTTAAGTGATTTAAAGGTTAATACTAAGTAGAGGATAGTCATATGAAAGCTTTGATTCTTTCAGGTGGGTATGGGACTAGATTAAGACCATTAACATACTCACAGCAAAAGCAGTTGATACCAGTAGCGAACAAGCCTGTATTGTTTTATGCGATTGAGGATGTGATTGAAGCTGGTATAAGAGATATAGGGATAATAGTTGGACCAAATAAGAATCAAGTTATAGAGACTGTAAAGTCAGTGGATTGGGATGCAAACATTGAATTCATCTACCAGGAGCATCCATTGGGCTTAGCACATGCTATACTCGTAGCAGAAGAATTTTTAGATGATGAGGAGTTTGTAATGTATTTAGGTGATAATATTCTTAGAGATGGGATTGTTGAACATACTCAGAAGTTTAAGGAGTCGAATCCAGATTCGTTAATCTTGCTTACTGAAGTCGATGAACCGCAAAGGTTTGGCGTTGCGGAGTTTGATAAAAATGGCAAAGTAAAGAAACTTATTGAGAAACCTAAGATCCCCCCATCGAACTATGCTTTAGTTGGAGTATACTTCTTTAAGCCTATCATAATCAAAGCTTGCAAGAATATTAAACCATCCTGGCGTAATGAGCTTGAAATTACAGATGCAATCCAATGGTTGATTGACAATGATTACAGAGTTGAAGCTTCGGTTGTGGAGGGATGGTGGAAGGATACGGGTAAGCCTGAGGATATATTAGAAGCTAATAGGCTTGTTCTGGATGATATAGAACCAAGAAATGAGGGTAAGCTGGTGAATTCAAGACTTATTGGTAGGGTGGTGGTTGAGGAAAAAGCTGTGATAAAAAACTCTGTTGTTAAAGGGCCATGTATAATTGGTAAAAACTCACAGATTGTTAATGCATATATAGGTCCGCATACATCCATCGGAAACAATTGTACAATAGAAGAAACAGAAGTTGAGGATAGCGTAATAATGGATGGCAGTGTAATTATAAATGCTGGAAGAATTATTGAAAGTTTAATCGGAAAAAATGTTAGAATTGTTGAAGCTAATTCAAAGCCAAAAGGTTGCAGATTTATAGTGGGTGATAACTCAAACATAGTGTTGTGATACTTATGAGGGTCTTGGTTACTGGCGGTTTAGGATTCATAGGAAGCAACTTCATTAGATATCTATTGAGCAATTATCCTAACGTTGAAGTTATAAATGTCGATGCAATGAAATACGGTTCTAATCCTAATAACCTAAAGGATTTTGAAGAGGATGAAAGATATCAGTTTGTTAAAGGTGATATAGCAGATTATGAACTTATGGCTAAATTAGTGCGGAAGATAGATGCGATAGTCAATTTTGCAGCTGAAACACATGTCGACAGAAGCATTTCTAATCCATATTCCTTTCTACAAAGTAATGTTATGGGAGTATTTGCTATACTGGAAGCTATAAGAAAAAGAAATCCAGAGACAAGACTAGTCCATATATCGACTGATGAGGTCTATGGAGACATTCCGAATGGCTCTTTCAAGGAAGAAGATAGACTAAAACCATCTTCCCCTTACTCTGCAAGTAAAGCTGCAGCAGATATGTTTGTTCTGGCTTATGTAAGAACTTACGGAATAAATGCATCAATAACGAGATGTACAAATAATTATGGTATGTATCAGTTTCCTGAGAAGCTTATTCCAAAAACGATTATCAGGGCAAGCATGAATCTAAAAATACCGATTTACGGTACTGGTAAGAATGTTAGGGATTGGATTTACGTTTTGGATCACTGTGAAGCAGTGGATCTAATAATGAGAGAAGGTGAGAAGGGTGAAATATACAATATTTCTAGTAGAGAGGAAAAAACCAATTTAGAAGTCGTGAAAACCATTCTTGATATCATGGGAAAGGATGAAAGCCTAATCAAATTTGTTGAAGATAGACCAGGGCATGATCTAAGATATAGTCTAGATTCTTCGAAAATTAGGGAAGAGCTAGGATGGAAACCAAAGCATAACTTTAAGGAGGGTATAAAGGAAACTGTAAAATGGTATCTCGAAAATGAATGGTGGTGGAAACCTTTAGCTGATGAAAGAACTTTGCATCCAACTCCTTGGAAGTTAAGGTGGTAGTATGAGGATATTTATTACAGGTGGCAGTGGACTGTTGGGAAGTAAGGTGGCTGAAATAGCTTTAGAGAGAAGTTATGAAGTTTATTCTGGATTTAATACCCATACGCCAGAATTTGGTAAGCCTGTTAAGTTCGATTTAGCTGATCCAGACAGTGTTGCGAATGTACTTAAAAATATAAAACCTGATGTAGTCGTTCATTCGGCGGCTCTTACAGATGTTGATAAATGTGAAGTAGAAAAGGAGCTTGCATACAAGATAAATGTTGGGGGGACTAAAGTCGTTGCAGAGATGGCAAGAAAGTTAGGATTTTTCTTGGTTTACATTTCAACAGATTACGTTTTTGACGGTAGTAAGGGAATGTATAAAGAAGAAGACGAGACAAACCCTATTAACTACTACGGTTATACTAAATTGTTGGGAGAAAAATGTTGTCTGGATTTTTGTATTGCAAGGACCTGCGTTATTTATGGAGCAAAACCAGCAAGCGGTAAGGTTAACTTTGTACTATGGTTAATTGAGAAGCTTGAAAGTGGTAAGAACGTAAGAATAATAACCGATCAGTACATCACTCCAACTCTTAATACTAATCTAGCCAAGATGGTTCTGGAATGTGCAGAGCGAAAGATGAAAGGAATATTTCATTTAGCTGGAGCAACGAGAGTTTCGAGATTCGAATTTGCTAAAGAAATTGCGAAAGAGTTCGGATTGGATGAGAATCTTATCATACCAGCAAAGATGGATGGCATCAACTGGATCGCCAAAAGACCTAAAGATTCTTCTTTAGACACATCAAAAGCTACAAAATACTTGAATGAAAAACCTTATGAATTGAAAAAAGCTTTAAAAGTTCTTAAAAAAGAAATGGAGGTGTAACTATGCTTCCAGGTATAGTGATCAAACCGTTAAAGAGGTTTGCTGATGAAAGGGGATTCTTTACGGAGATAATGCGAAGAGATTGGAAGGATATTTTTCAAGACGAAATAGTTCAAGCAAATTTATCAATTACTTATCCTGGAATCGTTAGAGCTTGGCACAAGCATGAGAGGGGGCAGGTTGATTACTTTGTCTGCATTAAGGGAGCTATCAAGATCTGTGCTTACGATGAAAACACACAAGAATTAGTTGAGATTGTTTCAACTGGTGAAAATCCACAAATAGTGAGAGTTCCCGGTCATTACTGGCATGGATTTAAAGCTTTGGGAGTTGAGCCAGCAATACTTGTCTACTTTGTAAACAGATTATACGATTACGAGAATCCAGATGAAGTGAGAAAACCTTGGAACGATACAACGATCGTGCCTAAGGTGATAAACGGAAGAAGAGACGATCCTCGTTGCAACAAGCCGTGGGACTGGTTTTATCCGCCGCATAAGTGATATAATATGAACACTGTCCAGAGAATAGCCAAAAATACAATAGTATTACTTGTTTCGGATATAATTAGCAAAGCCTTAGGATTTTTCTATGTAATGTATACAGCCCGTTATTTAGGAGCTGAGGGATTTGGTGTTCTGTCTTTTGCATTAGCCTTTACTGGAATCTTTGGAGTTTTTACAGATTTAGGATTGCAACAGTTAACAGTTAGAGAAGTTGCGAGGGATAAATCATTAGCTGGCAAGTATTTAGGAAATATTGCCGTAATGAAAGTTATTTTGGTTGTCATTACTTTTGGGTTAATTGCACTAACGATAAACTTGCTGGGATACCCAGAGAGAACGATTAAAGTCGTTTATCTAGTTGCTTTAGCCGTTATCTCAAATGCTTTTGTTAATATGTTTAATTCAATATTTCAAGCGTTTGAGAAAATGGAATACGTTTCAATTGGAAGAATTCTTAATAGTTCATTAATGCTTGTCGGTGCCTTATATGCGATAAGGTGTAGTTTTGACGTTGTTGGTTTCGCTTTTGTGTATTTTCTCGTTAGTTTGATTGTTTTGGGGTATAGCTTTGTGGTCTCAGTTTGGAAGTTTGTTAAGCCTAGAATTGAAGTTGATTTGGAATTCTGGAAGGCTACAATAAAAGAGGCGTTGCCTTTCGGATTAAGTGGGATTTTTGTTACAATTTATTACTGGACAGATTCAGTCATGCTTTCGTTAATGAAAGGAGATGAAGTGGTTGGATGGTATAACGCTGCGTATAGATTAGTTATGATACTATTATTCATTCCATCGATACTTAATATCGCTATTTTCCCTGTAATGTCACGATTCTACGTTTCATCTAAAGACTCCTTAAGATTTGCTTATGAAAAATATTTTAAATATATGGCTATGATTGGAATTCCAATAGGCGTTGGTGTTACGTTATTGGCTGACAAAATAATCCTACTTATTTTTGGTCCCGAATACTTACCTTCAGTAGTAGCTCTCCAAATATTAGTGTGGTCATCAGTATGCATTTTTATGAATGGTGCTTTTGGACGACTGCTAGAGTCTTTGAATAAACAAATATTCGTAACAGGAATAACAGGAATTTGTGCAGTAGAAAATGTTGTTTTAAATTTAATTGTAATACCAAAATTCAGCTATATTGGTGCAAGCATTACAACTTTAATAACAGAGTTTACAGCGTTAATTCTTGGCTTTATACTATGCGCAAGAATAGATTATGGTTTATCTAAAAATAACATATTAAGCGTAGTTAAGGCAATTATTGCGAGTTTGTTAGTTGGAATCTTTGTTATTTACTACTTAAAAAGTTTAAATTTGATAATCTTAATTTTATTTTCAGCTATTCTTTACTTTTTGATCTTGTATATACTTAAGGGATTCGAAAGCGAGGATATAGAATTATTTAAAAATATTATGAATATCAAAACGAGAGAGGTGAGAAAATGAAAATCAACTACACAATGTTTGGTACAGGTTTAACTGGTGGAGTTAGAGTATTACTGGAAATAGCTAACAGACTTATTGAGAGAGGTCATGAGGTAACGATAACCAGTCTTGGAACTGAAAATGATCATAAATGGTTTCCATTAAAAGCTAAAACAATTTATATAAGGTATCCAAAATACATAGTTGGCGTAAGATATGGAATACAAAAATATTTTAAAAATGATTGGTTTGACTCATATCCAAAAGCTGAGATTAAAAAGCTTGCAGAAGCTACTCCAGATGATATAGATATAAATGTAGCCACTTTTTGCTTTACAGCATATGCAGTATTTGCGAGTGAAAAGGGCATTCCATTTTATCATATGCAACATTACGAACCTTTGTTTTTTGACGATCAGGTTCTAAAAAAATTAGCTGAAGGAACATATTACTTGCCACTAAACAAGATAGCTAACTCAATATGGCTCAAGAATCTTATGAAAGAAAAATATGGGTATGATCTTCCTATAGTTAATCCTGGAATTGATCACGATGTTTTTTATCCAAGAGAAGTTGAAAATAGTAGCAATAAATTAAGAGTGGTTGCATTTGGAAAACAAACAAGATGGAAAGGATTTCCAGAGTTACTTAAGGCAATGGAATTTGTGATGAAAGAACGCAAAGATGTCGAGTTTGTGGTATATGGAACTAAAAAACCCAATTATTCATCTAATATACCTTACACATTTATAAAAAAACCATCCGATGAAGAATTAGCTAAGCTGTACTCTTCAGCCGATGTTTTTGTGTCTGCTTCTTGGTATGAGAGTTTTCCATTACCACCAATAGAAGCTATGGCTTGTGGAGCTCCTGTTGTAACTACGAGATACGGAACAGAAGACTATGCTTTCCACGAGAAAAACGCATTAATTGTTCCACCAAAAGATCCTAAAGCATTAGCTGAAGCAATATTAAGACTGCTAAATGATGAAGAATTGAGAGAACAATTTAGAAAAGAAGGTCCAAAAACAGCAAGACAATTTACATGGGATAAGACGGTGGACAAAGTAGAAAAATTATTCAAAGATGCTCTTAGGGGGAAAATGTAATGAAAATTGGAATTTTAGGTGGTGGTTTAGCTGGTGTTTCTTTAGGATACTTTTTAAACAAAAATGGATATGATTTTATTATTTTGGAAAAGAAATCAGAAACTTCAGGGTTACTAAAATCTGTTAACATTGATGGATTTACATTTGATGTAGGGGGATCACACATAATATTTTCGAAAGATAAGGAAATATTAAATCTAATGGTTTCAATTCTCGGAGATAATGTTGTTAAGAATAGAAGGAATACAAAAATCTTATATAAAGGACACTATATAAAGTATCCTTTTGAGAATGGTTTAGCAGATTTACCAAAAGAGGATAATTTTGAGTGTTTATATTATTTCATTCAAAACTTAATTAAGAAAGAAAAAGGAGAGTTGAAACCACCAACCAACTTAAAAGAGTGGTTCTACTACACTTTTGGTAAAGGAATGGCTGAGAAGTATTTAATCCCCTATAACGAGAAGATTTGGAAATATCCGCTTGAGGAGATTAGCACAACATGGGTTGAAAGAATTCCAAATCCTCCAGTGGAAGATATAATAAAATCATCTCTTGGAATTCCAACAGAAGGCTACACACACCAATTATACTTTTACTATCCAAAGTTTGGAGGGATACAGAGCCTAATAAGGTCTTTTGAGAAGCCAATAAAAGATAAAATTGTTACGAATTTTGAAGTTAAGAAAATTAAAAAAGAGAATGAAAAATGGATAGTTTCAAATGGGAGGGTAGAGTTTGAATTCGATAAGTTAATTTCCACAATTCCAATACAAGAGTTAGTTAAAGCTCTGGATGATGCTCCTAAAGAAGTTATCGAAGCTATAGATAATTTGAAGTTTAACTCTCTAATTACAGTTGGAATTGGAATTGATAAACCAAAGATCAATGACTTTTCCTGGCTTTACATTCCAGATAAGGATGTTTTAACACATAGAGTTAGTTTTCCTTCAAATTATTCACCCTATGTTGCTCCAGATGGAAAATCGTCTGTTTTAGCTGAAATTACTTATCGAGAAGGTGATGAGATTAGCAAAATGAAAGATAGAGATATTGTAGAAAAAACAGTAGAGGACTTAGATCGTCTTGGGATAATTAGGAAGGAGGAGGTTACTCTGACAACGATTCATAGATTTAAATATGCCTATGTGATTTATAATCTAAACTATAAGAAAAATCTTAAAGTTATATTTGAGTATTTCAATGAGATAGGAATCGATTTAGCAGGTAGATTTGCGAAATGGGAGTATTTAAATATGGATGGCGTAGTAAAGCAGGTGAAAGATTATGTTGAAAGGCGGTTACCCCAAAGTAGCGATTATAATCCTCAACTGGAACGGCTGGAAAGATACAATTGAATGCTTGGAATCTCTATATCGAATTACATATCCAAATTATGATGTTATAGTTGTTGATAACGGCTCTAAGGATGACTCAGTTCAAAAGATAAAGGAATATTGTGAGGGTAAGATAAAAGTAGAATCTAAGTTTTTTGAGTACGATCCAAGCAATAAACCGATTTATGTTTTAGAATATACGAGAGAAGAAGCTGAAAAAGGTGGAGATTTTAGAGAAGAAAAATATTTTTCAAAATTACCATCAGATAGGAAACTAAGGTTAATTTTGAACGAAAAGAATTATGGATTTGCAGAAGGTAACAACATCGGTATAAGGTATGCTCTGAGAGCTCTAAATCCTGATTATGTTTTGCTTTTAAATAATGACACAGTAGTAGATCCTACCTTTTTGACGGAATTGGTTAAAGTAGCAGAAAGTGATAAGAAAATTGGTATTGTAGGCCCGAAGATCTACTATTATGATTTTAATGGAAGAACGGATATAATTTGGTATAGTGGTGGAAAAATAAATTGGTGGCTAGGAAGACCTTATCATTGTAAGATTAAAACTTGTGACAGTAGAGTGTACGAGGGTCATGAAGAGGTAGAGTTTATTACTGGTTGTTGTATGCTAATCAATACAAAAGTGGGTAATATATTTTTTGATAAAGTGTATTTCTTGTATTTTGAGGACGTTGACTTATGCGTAAGAGTAAAAAGAAAAGGATTTAAATTAGTTCATACTCCATTATCTAAAATATGGCATAAAATCTCTAAATCTTCAGAGACTCACAGTATACTTTATAACTATTATTTTGCTAGAAATCGAATAATTTTTATGAGAAAATTTAGTAAAAATTATCATAAAATTGTGTTTTATACTATTCAATTAATAATAAAAAATATTATTAGTTTTATATATTTTACTTTAAAATATAAAAATTTAAAATTATGGATTTCGTTTGTAAAAGGGTTAAAAGATGGATTATTTTACCGCACCTTATATACCTCTATGTCTCCTTTAGAACTTTTATAAACCATAGGATACTTGTCTTTAATCTTTTTATAAAAGCTCTCTGGGAAGAACTCTATATGTTTCCATTTTTCATCTGGAACAATTTGATTTTGTCTTATAATTATGTATTTTATACCCCAATATTTTAACCAGTAATCTATTCTACTTTCTGACAAAAAATATATTCTAAAATCAAATATAACTTTTCGTTTTGTATAATATCGCCATTCATAAGCAGAAGTCCCATAAATCTTGTCATTTATGGCAGAATTGTTTTGAATCCATCTCCCAACTTCCTTGATAGATGCTATTCCACCTTTGCTTGGAGTGTACGCTTGCGTATTCTTAAGGCGTTTTGAACCATTTATTGCTTCCATACTAACAGAATATGGGATGATAGCAACTACGACCATAAAAATTATTGAAAAAACAATAAATTTATTGAATATAGTTCTTTTCTTTCCCAAGTATATTAAGAAAGTGTAAATAGGAAGTATGTAACAAAACGAAAATAATATGGATAAATATAGGAAATATCTTTTAGTATCTGAACCAAGATACATAAAGAACCCGCTAACTAAGGAAATGTAAAACAAAAGACACAGAATAGTATTAGTATCCTTATCCTTCCTTAAATTTTTAAATATATAATAAACTAATATTATTATTCCCAAAAGAAATAACCATTTTAATGCAAGATAATTGATAGATTCTTTCCATTTGCTTGATATGCCATACCACATTTTAGGATATAAACCATACAAAAAGTAGAATTTATCAACATTTACAAAATCCCAAATATATATGTGCCTTGATTCATGCATTATTGTCCCTTTTTGATATAGTTCAAATCCATTGGATTCTTTTTCTAATTTTTCTGACCATTCTGGAATTTTATAGTTTTTAAATAATATGCTTGGAAGCACCTCATCTTTTAAATGAAGTATGACAGAATCAGAAGGAGGAGGCGCTAAACAACCTGTTGTAGAGTACATATAGAACCAAGGTCCAAATGCTATTAAAAGTGACATAGCCGCGATCATAAAGACTTTTTTGTATGTGGTTTTTTTATGTATTAGCAGAAATATTGGTAATGATATAATTAAAAACAAAGCTTGTTGCTTTGTTGAAATCGCAACCCCTAACATTAGGGAAAAAAGCAAGGAAAATCTTAATTTTTGATTTTTATAAAATAAAATGCAAACATATATTGTTAGCAAGATAAAGAAAATCATAAAGGGCTCCATAAGTATTTGAACACCATACCAAATTATTTTTGGACTAAATGCAATTAGAGTTACAGAGAGTAGTGCTACAAACTCACTTTTTATTAGTTTATTCACAATTATATAAACTAATAATCCTGACAAAGCCATCATAAGGGGTGATAGTAGTTTAATACCATTAATCCCAAGGAAAATGTACACTATTGATCCAAACAGATGATAAAGCATAGGATAGTATACTTTTGACTCAATACATAGACTCTGTTTATCGGCTATTTCTTCTATTATCCATGCATGATTAGCTCCATCGCCTAATACAGGTAAGTTAATGGCAATATGAAAAAGTATCAAGAAAATTAAAAAAGACAATAAAAATGGCATAATCAATCTAATAAATTTCATTTTATAACCTCCTCATAAATTTTAACTGTTCTTTTAGCTATGATATCCCAATTAAACTTTTTTAACACTTCCTTTCTTCCATTTACACTCAGATGTCTACGTAGTTTGCAGTCATTCAATAGGTTAACTATTGCATCTGCTAGTTTTCTACTATCTTTAGGAGGCACAAGAAGACCATTCTCACCATTTTTAATGATACTATTTAAACCTGGCACATTTGTTGCTATAATAGGGGTTTTGCAAGCCATAGCTTCGATTGCTACAATACCAAATCCCTCAAAAATAGAAGGGATCACTACGATCTCACATCGGTTATACCACTCTACCAAATCTTTATCAGACAATCTCCCCAAAAACTTTACATTTTGCTTTATATTATTAAGTATTATAAATTTTTCTAATTCTTTTTTTAATTTCCCAGTACCAACAATAAATAATTTTATATCTGGAATCATTTCTTTTACTAGTACGATGCTTTTTATAAGATATTTAATTCCTTTTCTCTCATCCAATCGCCCAACAAACAGAATGCTATTTCTAATTTTCTCAATGTTGTTTAATGGTCTAAATTTGTTAATATCCACACCATTTGGAATTATTTCTATTTTTTCTTTCTCTATATGATAATTCTTAACTAGAATATCTCTTGTATTTTCACTAACACATATTATCTTATCCGCAAATTTATATGATATATTTTCAAATTTACTAAAAATATATTTCCATTTTTGTTCTGGAATTAAATAGTATTGTTGATAGTATGTATGATGAACTGTAAATATTACAGGCGTATCTTTTACTTTTTTTATAAATATAATACCACCTGGACCACCATGAAAATGGACTAAATCTAAATCATATTTATTAATTAAATTATTATTTATCATATTAACTAAAAATGAAAACATAATATTTTTACCTATTTTCTTTGATAATCCAAATATATTCACATGATTTTTTATACTATTTTTATTTGGAGAGAATACAACAATATCTATTCCATAATTTTCAGTAAGTTTTTTATATAATTCATAAATATGTCTACCTATACCGCCTTCAAATGGATAAAAATCATAAGTAATAATCCCTACCTTCATAAAATCTCACATAACAAAACTTTTCCTTAATTATGTCAGCTTGATTACCTTTCGAGCCATTATCGACTACAATAACTCTAAAGTTCGGGTATGTGATATTTCTTAACGATTCTAAGCATTCTAAAGTGTCTTCAAGTCCATTCCAGTTTACTATAATTATATATACTAGAGGTTTTCTCATGATGTCTCACCATAAACTTTAACAGTTTTCTCAGCAATTTTATCCCACGAATACTCTTTTGCAAGTTCTTCTGAATCTTCAGATAGTTTTTCAAGCAACGTTTCATCCTTCAATACTTGAATAATTTTCTCTGCCAAATCTTCTGGATCATTAGATCTCGCAATTGCTCTTTCATCTTTTACAAAATCTAGTAAACCACCAACATTTGTTACAATTAGCGGTTTTTTATATGCTAACGCGAGAGCTCCAACTCCGCTCTGTGAATCAAAGTACTTGTATGGAAGCACGACCACATCTGATGCAGCAAAATAAAACTCTACTTCAAAAGGAGGTATAAAATCCAGCTTTTTTATCACAATATCTGAAACGCCATTTTTCTCGATTGATTTTTCATATTTTTCCCAATTTCCCCAAGGTTTTCCAGCAATTAGGAGTACGACATCATTTACTTCTGCTTTTATCAACTTTAACGATTCAATCAAAACATCCAATCCTTTGTAATCTCTTATATTACCAAAATGTAGGATTACTTTCTTATCGAGTGGAATACTGAGATATTTTCTCACCTCTACTTTTGAAATACCTCTAATAGGATATACTTCCAAAATACCATGTGGGATAACGTAAATTCTATCCTTAGAAACACTATATAACCGAGATAAATCTTCTTTGTTTGTTTCTGTATGTACTATAAAATAATCTCCAAAGAATAATACAATACTGTTCAAAAAGATCTTTACTCTGCTTTTTTCATGTGGCAAAACGTTATGCACCGTAATAATTATTCTTTTTTTCCTTAGTTTCGCGATAGAGAGTATAACAAGATATATCAAAGCGAGAGGATATGCCCACCACTGTGCATGTACAACTTTACCTTTTAATGTAAGCCCCGCCCAAATCCACGAAAATGGATTATACCATGTAAGTATATTCCTTATTTCTACATTCTTCAAATATGGTATGTTATATTCGTTGTCCTTAACTTTTGTTCCTCCTGGATATAAAAACTCCGGATATAGTGACTTGAAACCGATAAACTCAATTTCAACATGCTTAGACAAGGCTTTAACTAACTCTAAGCAGTAAGGTGAGATTCCTTTTAACGGTGGTAAAGTACCGATTATCGTTACCTTCATATACTAAATTGTTTACTTTTCTTTTTTATTCCTCCCTCCTCTTCAACCTATACAGTATCTCTTCCATTAATAGCCTCTGCATTTTAAGCATATCCGCAATTAACCCTAAAATTATTGATAATGTCCCAACCACAATCAAAACCACTGAAAGCACTGCACTTGGCAGGTAAGGAGATACCATCCCTGTCTTGAAGAAATGCAATAAAACTCTTACCCCAAATGCTAACCCTGCCAAAAGAAACACAA
>CAZCHG010000039.1:0-12271 GCA_964498465.1 uncultured archaeon
GATGTGTCCCAAGGCGGATGTTCGCTCATCAATGCGGACATCCGCTGAACCCCAAGACACTAATCTGTTTTTTATTTAAAAAAAATCCAGTAATTCCTAGGTAATTAGAGACTTTCAAGAAGATTTCGCATAAATACTACAAAAAACTACTTAAGTCAACACTGCAAAAAACAAAAAAGAAAAAATGAAAGTGATGTCCTCGGTAGATATTAGAGTTTGTGTAAATGAGTTAAAAGATTTAATTGGAGCTAGAGTAGGAAAGATTTATCATTACCCTCCCAATGAAATAAGAATAAAGCTACATAAGCTTGGAAGAAGAGATATAACGATAGAAGCAGGCAAAAGAGTGCATTTAACCAAGTATGCTAAAGAAGTTGAGGGGTATCCCACTGGATTTGCGATGATATTGAGAAAGTATCTAGAAGGTGGGAGATTAAAAGATATCAGCCAGTACTACTTTGACAGAATTATTGTACTAAAAATTGAACGCGAAGAGGAAAGATACTTAATCTCAGAACTATTTTTAAAAGGAAATATAGTCTTACTCGACAATAATTTCAATGTCATAATGGCACTTAGAGGATTTAAGCCTGGAGAGAAGTATAATTTCCCAACACAGGAAATAAATATTCTGGATATGAACTATGACGATTTTATTTCAATCGTAATGCAGAAAAATAAAGAAATAGTTAAAATTCTAGCATCAGATTTAAGATTGGGAAGAATCTACGCTGAAGAACTTTGTTTAAGATCTAACATAGATAAAAAGATTCTTCCAAATCAACTAGATGATGCCGATTTTAGAAACATTTTCAAAGAATTAAAACATATATTAGATTGTATTTTGAATAACAGAGAAATAAAACCAAATATCGTCTATAAAAACTCTCAATTTGTAGATGTTCAGCCTCTTGAGTTAAAGTTGTACAAAGATTTTGATAAAAAATATTTTGAAAAATTCAATGATGCTTTAGATGAATTTTACTTAAAATTTAGAAAAGAAGAATATGATGAAAACAAAGAAAAATTAGAAAAAAGATTAGCCATTCAATTAGAGACTAAAAAAGAATATGAGAGAAAAATTGAAGCTTATAAAATGTTTGCCGACTTTATTTATGAAAATTATCAGATATTACACACTGTTTTAGATTTAATAAAAGAAAATAAGATCTACAACGCAGAAGAGATATTGGATGCACACAATTTAAATTATAAAGTAAAAGATGGGAAAAGTTTGGTATTGGAGTTTAATAATTTAGAAGTAGAATTGGATCCCTCAAAAACTTTACATCAAATAGCATCTGAACTCTATGAAAAATCGAAAAAAATTAAAAACAAGCTAAATAGACTACTGGAAGCTATAGAAAATACAAAAAAGGAATTAAGTGCAATCAAACCGAAAATACAAAAGATAAGTATAGTCAGAAAAAGAGAGTGGTTCGAGAAATTTAGATGGTTCTTTACATCAGATGGTTATTTAGTAATTGGAGGCAGAAATGCTGAAATGAATAAGGAAATAGTGTCAAAATACTTAGAAAATAATGATTTATTCTTTCACACACAAACTCCAGGTGGGCCGGCTACTATTCTAAAAAATGGACAAAACGCACCAGAATCTAGTATAATTGAGGCTGCACAATTTGCAGCAAGTTATTCTGCATTATGGAAAGAGGGAAAATTTAAAGGAGAAGTCTACTATGTCAAACCAGACCAAGTCAAAAAGTCTGCCAAAGCGGGAGAGTATCTACCAAAAGGTTCGTTTTATATAATTGGAAAAAGGGAATATATTGATGTGCCTTTATCTTGCGCAATTGGCGTTGAATTAGACAAATTTAGGATTATAGGAGGACCCAGTAGAGCTATAAAAAAACACTCCGATTATCATGTCGAGATCGAAATAGGAGATAAGGATCCAAACACTCTAGCTTTCGAGATTTCAGCAAAATTAGTGGAAATGGCAAGTGAAGACGAAAAACACCTTATAAAAGCAATTGCAAATCCTAGTGAAATTGTTAGATTTTTACCGCCTGGTAAGTCTAGAATTAAGTCTTAATTTAAAAAGCATCATAGAGCTTGTTTTTTCTTAAGTATTCCCCTCTATCTATTAAATTATCTACAACAACTCTGTTGCTTTCCACATTTTTTATTTTTTCAGAATTGAATCTTGCTTTCCCTATTCCTAAAATATCTCCGTCCTTATTACAGACAAAAACAACGTCATTTTCATTAATATCATTAGTAAAAGATACTACCGATTCCGAAAATAAATCCCTTCCGTATAAAAACAACATCTCACCCTTTTCATTTACGTAAACTTTTTTTCTGTTTCTTTTATAAAGTAAAAAGGTGCCTTCCAGTGTTAATCTAAATCTTTTTCCAATTTCTCCAACCTTTATGCCCACAAAGACGTAATTCAGATTTTTATACTTTTCTATAAAGTTCAAAAGATGTGTGCTCATAGCAATAACTTCTTTTTTGTTATTTTCTTTTACTTTTAGAATAAAGTTGAGTTTAAAACAACCAAATACCTTTAGAGCTTTACTTAAGACCTTTAGTTCTCTTTTTTTGAAATTCCTCAATTTTATTGACATTTTTACCAACCTTGGAGGATTTTAACAAATATAACTTATACTTTTCAATATTATACTTAAAAAGTGCTTTATTTAAATCTAGTTTTTAACTTCCACAAAAATTGGTTAAATTAGTTTACGCAGAACAACTTTAAGTCGAATTTTAAGGCATTTTGTCGAGGAAAAATTTAATTAAAGTCATGTTATTTTTCGAAAACTTTTTTATTTTCTTAAATTCAACTGCATTTAATCATGGCTAAAACAAGATCTGCAAGACTTCTTGCAGTAATTTTAGCATTAATAATGATAGGAAGCATAGCAGCCTTTGGTATAAGAGGTATAGGGCAAGCTCCTAAGAGAAATGTAAAATATGAGGCAAAAAATCTAAATGAAATAATTGAAATTATCCCAGATGGTGCGGATCAGATACTATACATAAACTTGACAGAGAAAATAGATAGAAATCTGTTAAATTATTCAAATACTATAATTAAAAAGAATACAATACCAGAATTTATCCAAGGTTTAAAGCTAACCTCCACTATCAAAAGGTTTACAGTTGTATCTTATCCAGATGGACTTTTATATTTATTAGATGTGAATAAAACAAAAGTATACTACACTGCTAAAAGAAAAATCAACTACATGGGCTACGATATAAAGATTTCATACTACGATGTTGCCATGTGCGATCAAATATCTCCTTTAATTTTGGGAACTCCAAATAAAGTCTTAAATTTAATCGAATGTGTGAATAAACTTAAATCCAACTTTAGTAAAAGCATTGGCAATTATACTTCAAGAATAGGCAAGGAATATGTAATATCAATGATTTTGTACGGAGAGACTGCAAAAGATATGAGTAAAAACTTGTCAGATTTCTACTTTATAGGTTACAGGATGAATGGGACTTATTATGAGAAGTTCGTTGCACTGCACTTTATAGAGAATGCGGCTTTTGTTGAATCAAATGCAACAGAGCTGTATTACTTTAAAAACTTTGACGACGGGTTCGGTTTTGCAGTAATGTGCGATAAAAACTTTACAAAAATACTCCAAGCTAAGCCAGAAATTAGAGCATTAAAGATATTGAAAGAGATTAAAAAGATCGAAAAGAAAACAAAGTAAAAATTCATTCATAAAATTATGGAGAAGTTAGAGATTAACACAAAAAGTAGAGTGGAGTTAATTGATATTACCGATCGCATAGAAAAAATCGTTAAAAAGAGCGGAATTGACAATGGTATAGTTTTAGTCTATACAAAACACACAACTACTGCATTAATAATCAATGAAAATGAGAGTGGACTAATTCAAGATATTATAGACACTTTAAATAAATTGGTTCCAACAAATGTCAATTACAGGCACAATGTAGTAGATGATAACGCTGATGCACATATAAGGGCAGTGTTACTAGGAAATTCACTAGTAATACCTCTAGTAAATTCAAGTCTAGCACTAGGAACTTGGCAAAGAATTTTCTTAGTTGAATTAGATGGTCCTAGGTCTAGAACTATCTATGTAAAGGTGATTCCAGGCTAAAATAATTTGCAATAAGATTAAACAGCAGAAATGTATGTAACCTAAGGTAGTCTAACGATTAATTCTCTGAATGATTTGTCAAGTTTGATTTCTCCAAATTCAATTTTCTTAATTTCGTCTTCCACGGATGTCAATATTTTTATAATTTTTTCATCAGGATCTAAATCTAAAACTAAACCAGGTCCTAAATATGTATCAGAATATAAACCCACCAACGTTCTATTTATGTCGTTTAAATCAAAAATACAAACATCACTAACATTATAGAAGCTTTTAATTGCTTTTAAAAGTTCATAATTAATCTTAGGCTTGTCTTCCACCCATATGTTTACAAAATCCCTACCTTTTTCAGCAAATACTATTTTTGTCTCCAATATCTGGTTTAAGGTATCATAGTCTATTTTTCGTCCCTTAAAAAGGTTGGTTCCACATAGTTTCACATTTTTTAGATCAAAAACTCTCTCTTTTGAATTTTCAAACCATTTTGAGTACATTGTACTTCTTATTAGACTTCTTATTTCCCTGCTTCTTTTTTTCATAACAAAAGATTCCAATGAGACTACGTTAAAGTCTAGCAAATATTCTGGTACATCTCCAAAACAAACTATTAAATCTGGATCAATAATTTCGATTTTAGTCAATTTATATTCCTTAGCTTGTCTACCTTTAACCCATCCTGTAGAATCTACTATAATTCTCTCTCCTTCTTTGTAATACTTTGAAATTAGTCTCTTATATAGCTTTAGTACAGCTCTAATGCATCGAATCTCTTTACCCATCGGAGATATACAACCCACAAATTCTCCATCAATCATTCCAACATCTGATAATGAGATGATTCCACCATTTGTACGACCTAATCCAATTGCACCAGGGTGTGCTATGTCAGCTTGGCCAATATCTAAATCCAGTATCCATTTTGTACCATCAAGCTTGTTAGCTAAATAAGTGGCAAAGCTGCTTTTTCCCGAATCAATTTCTCCAAATATGAAAATTTTATTAAAGTCTTTTTTTAAAATGTTCTCCCATGATTTAGGAATGGTTGAACCCTTTATGGGTATATACCTACCATCAATTTTTACTTTACAGTCTTCAAGTAAGTATACTGGCAAAATTTTTCCTTCTGGAATATTAAGCTTTTTTACTTTACAACCGAAAACTTCTACATATTTATCAGATTCAAAACTAGCCTTTCCTTCAATCAATAGTGTAGTTCCCTTTTCTTCTTCAATTTCTACAGCCATGCCCTTTAAAATTATGAAATGCAGTGTTTTTAAAATTTTCGTAGAAGATCTACAAAATTTTAAGATTGTAAAAACAAGACAAAGGAGCTTAAAAGATAAAATCTTGCATAGATTGCAAAAACTTGGTTCATAAATATTATATATCAGAATATGAACATAAAATTTGAATTACAATCCAAAAGCAACATTAATAATCACTATTTCTTTAACAATCGGAAATTTCTACCAAAAATGTAAACTCTATACAGTAGTATTTGCTGGTGAAATTTAAATTTACTTAAACTTGGTAATTTCAAATTTTAACATGATAAGAGCAGCAAAAATGATTAATCTTTGTTAAATAAAATTAAAATTTTAAAAACAAATTGATTGTGTGTGTGCTTTAGATTTTAACTGCAACAATATACTTTAAAACAATTCTAAAGACTTGTATAATTCCATACACTTTTTCTAATGCAAATTTTCCGTTAAAAACATGTATGCCTTAATGTTATTGAAAATTTAAAGTAATGAATTTTAAAAGTAATAATTTTTATGAAAAAAATTAATATAAAACCCTGCAAGTATAGAAAGTCCTTAGATGTTATTGCTAGTTAAATTCCGATAGAAATGCAAAAATCTTTTTGATGAAAGATACTTGCATTTAAAGCAAAGAACACTTCAAAAAAGATATAAAAATAGCAAGACTTTAGAGGTGTGGGAATATGAGAAACATTGTTGTAGAAGAATTACATCACACTCCAATAGAGGAACAAAAGATAGAACTAGTCGAGAGAAAAGGAGTGGGTCATCCAGATAGCTTGGCGGATGGAATTGCAGAAGCCATGAGTAGAATGCTCTGCAAAGAGTACTTGAAGAGATTTGGTGTAATATTACATCACAACACTGATGAGACTCAAATCGTTGCTGGCGATTCAAGACCTGTGTTTGGCGGAGGAGAAGTAATAAAACCGATATTCATACTGCTTGTAGGGAGAGCTACTAAATATTTCGATGGAGAATCAATTCCAACAGATAAAATTGCGCTAAAAGCAGCTAAAAATTATTTAAGAGAGACATTGAGGAACTTAAATATTGAAACAGATGTAATTTTCGATGTTAGATTAGGAGAAGGTAGTGCAGAATTAAAGGATGTTTTTAAAAGAGGAGAAGTACCATTAGCAAATGATACATCCTTTGGTATAGGATTTGCACCATTTTCTGAAACAGAGCGACTAGTTTATAACATTGAAAGAAGAATATACAATGAATTCAGAAGAAAAAACCCAGCAATTGGTGAAGATGTAAAAGTAATGGCTTTAAGGGAGAGAAATAAAATAACTCTAACAATAGCTTGTGCATTTGTTAGTAAATATCTAGAAAATATAAATGAGTACATATCATTAAAAGAGGAGTTAATAACTTGGATAAAAGATATCTCATCCGAGTACACTAACAGAGAAGTAGAAGTTTATGTTAATACTGCAGATGACTACAAAAGAAATTGCGTATATTTAACTGTCACTGGCACTTCAGCTGAAAATGCTGACGATGGTAGTGTAGGTAGAGGTAACAGGTGCTGTGGACTTATAACACCTGGTAGACCGATGAGCTTGGAAGCCACAAGTGGTAAAAACCCAGTAAATCATGTAGGAAAAATTTACAACCTTTTAGCAATGCAAATAGCCAAAGATTGCTACGAAAATGTAGATGGGATACGTGAAGTTTATGTTAGAATACTTTCGCAAATTGGTAAGCCTATTAATAATCCCAAAGTGTTAAATATACAGGTAGTACCAAAAGCAGGATTTAGTGTTGATAAAATGGAAAGTAAACTCAAAAACATAGCTAATGAATGGCTTGATAGTATAACTGAGATTACAAAAATGGTAATTGATGGTAAATTAACAACATTTTAAATTTCCTATGTTATGTGCTAAATGTAAGGGTAGACTGCTTTGTGGAAGAATAAAATGTCCCTTACTTGAGAAATTTAAGCTATTGAAAAGTGTAAAAATTGATGAAAAAGAGCTAACAAAACCCACTCCGCCATCAATTTTTGTAGGAAGAATAGGTTACCCCAATGTATACATAGGTCCTATGATTGCTTTAGCAGAGAATAATCCCGAATTTCTAGATTCTCCATGGTTATGGAGTGGCACAGTAGATGATGTTATTAAAATTAGAATGAACCTAATTAGAGGTAAAAAGAGAATAAAAGTAAGCGATGTTAACAGTAAAATTGTGCAAAATCTTCAAGAAGTGGCAGCTTCCATAAAACACGTTTATCTTGAAACTGAACTAGTCAAAGTATCAAGAAAACCGATATTTGATGATGTTTTACAACCAATTGGTATTTCCGCTGAAATGGGAAAAATAAAAATCACAGAAAATCCAAAAATACCACACAAAGTTGAAAAAGTAATTGATGATGATTTACCCGCCGATGATGCTGTAAAAATTCTATTTGATAAAGGTTTTAGAACGTATTATATTCAAAAGCTGTTTTCAGTGGGTTTACTTGGAAAAGAGAAAAGAAGAAAATTAGTGCCAACAAGATGGAGTATCACGGCTGTACATAGTATTCTAGGAGAAAAAATAAAAGAAAAATTGATTGATTTCAAAGATGCAAACGAGATTCTAGTTTTTAGATACGAACATTTTGGGAATAAATTTACAGTAGTGATTTCACCAAATGGCTACAATTTCAGCCTCATAGAAATATGGAGAAAGAGAAGTTTTTGGAGCCCAGACAAAACTTGGGTTGGGTATGACTCGGAAGGAATTAAAAAGAAAAATAAATACTCTGAGCTCGGTGGAGGTTACTACGCTGCAAGGTTGCCTGTTTTGGAGTATTTTGAGCAACATAAGATTAAAGGCTCTGTTTTGGTAATAAGAGAGATTACCCCAGAGTATTATGCACCAATTGGAGTCTGGGTTGTGGAAGAGGGAGTAAGAAAAGCTATGATGCAAAAGCCTATAAAAATAGAATCTAAAAATGAGTTCGATGAAATAATTGGAAAGGAAATAAATTTTGAAAATGTATCGAAATTTATAAATTTCAGGCAATCAACTCTTCTCGATTTCTAAAATTTCTCCAATAATTTTGTTCATTTCCTGAGCTTTTTCTTTTAGTGCTTCAAGAGCTTTAATCATGATTGTTCTGATTGCTAATTGTCCACAACTTTCAACAGTAAATATGTAATTATCAGTTTCGGTGATTTTTATTGCCTCCTCAGGACATACTTTAGTGCATTGCATGCAAATTGTACAATCCATCAGATTTTTTACTACTAATTTTCCGTTTTCTACGGCAAATACTTTTTTATGGCAGATATCTACACAATCCTTACATAATGTACACTTTTCTTGATCAATTTCAATCGATGGTATAATTCTATAAGCACAAACTGAAACTGGTTGAAACTTTGCATGCTCTTTTCCTAATCCTAACCTAGCCACAGCTTCAATCATTAATTGTTGGCCTTCGTAAAGTTCAATAATTGGAATGTTATCGTAAACTGGTTTCGTTTCTGGATCGTCAGAAACTAAATCTCCAGAGTAAATTACCTTAGGTCCCTCTACATTTAGTCTAAATGAGACTTGGCAAAGAGGGCACCCCTCACCGCCGCATGAGCATTTTTCCGGCAAGTTAAATTTGTCTAAATTTGTCTTTATTGGAATTAAACCTAACCTGTGGGCTAAAATTTCATCGTATAGAAATGACGTGTTCAAGTAAAAATCAACGTAATCAATAGCCATAGTTGGAACTAAACTTTTCATTGCTCTTCTAAATGAGTTTGCAAATGCTACTGGGGCATTCTTCAATATGAATTTAGCTTTAAGATCAGTTTCTTCCAGAAACTCTATTTCCATGTTTATTAACACCTTTTAAGTATACTAAATATGCTAAAAAATATAATTATCTGTATAGAAATAAAATTATCTATTAGTTAAAATATTAATAAAGCTATAGAGAATTATACCCTTCTACCTCTTTTACCGCCAGGTGGCCTAGTACCATCGTGCGGAATTGGTGTAACGTCCTCTATTCTACCTATCTTTAAACCAGCTCTAGCTAAAGCTCTTATTGCAGCCTGTGCCCCAAGTCCAGGTGTAATATGTTTATTACCTCCAGGAGCTCTAACTTTTATATGAACTCCATCGATTCCTCTTTCCTTTGCAATCTCGGCAGCTCTTAAAGCAGCCTGCATAGCTGTGTATGGATTACCCTCATCTCTATCTGCTTTAACAATCATCCCGCCACTGATTCTAGCTATCGTCTCACTACCAGTTATATCAGTAATTGTAATTATCGTGTTATTATATGAGGAAAAAATGTGAGCAATACCCCATCTAGTTTTCTTTTTTTCAGCCACTTACACCACCACCCTTCTTTGCGAACGGAGAATTAACATAGTAACTAATTTTATCTTCCTCGTCTTTTTCAACTATATAACTTGGAGCAGTAACTCTTCTACCATCTACAGCTATATGACCATGCACTATTAACTGTCTAGCTTGTTTAATCGTGTTAGCTAACCCCAATCTATAGACCATGGTTTGCAATCTTCTTTCTAGAAAGTCTTCAACTGTTAAGTTTAAAATATCATCCAAAGTGGCTCCTTCGGATAAAACTCCAATTCTTATAAGTTTCTTTATTACCATTTCTGCCTTTCGTTTTGCCAATTCACCTTCCCTTCCAGGAAGATGAATCTTTGCTAATAAATCTCTTGCTACTCTCCTATATTTTCTCAAAATATTTTGAAATCTCCACAATTCTCTTTTATTTCTCAATCCATACTTTATTACGAGTTGAACTTCCTTCTCAAGTCTTGCTTTATCCCATGGATGAGTGGGAGTTATATACTTTTTTCTATGTCTTTTCGGATCGCCCATGTTAAGCCACCTCAAGTTTACTTCTTCTTTCTCCTAATAACTCCAACTGTTCTACCCTTTCTGCCAGTTGTTCTAGTTCTTTGTCCTCTAACTTTTTTACCTTTCGCATGTCTTACTCCCCTGTAGCATTTAATTTTAATTAAGCGTTCAATATCAAGCATTCTTGCAAAATCGACGTCCTTACTTAGCAAATGCATATCCTTTCCCGTGTAAGGATCTTTTCTTCTATTAAGTAACCATGCTGGTAAACTGTCAATTTCTTCTTCAATAAATTTTCTTAACCTTTCTATATCCTCATCACTTAAGGTACCTAATTTTTGATTTGGATTTAACTTCAAATGATTTACTATAACTCTAGCCATTCTTATACCTATCCCTTTTATTTTCGTTAAAGCAAATACTAAATTTTTGTTACCATCAAGATCAGTATCAGCAATTCTTACTATATGTTTAAATTCACCTTGAGGCATTAATTTTTGCAAAAAACGATTCGATATTTAAAGATTATGTGGTGCAAGAATTATGCTGATTTGCGGAGTGGATGTTGGTAAAAAGAATTACTATCTCGCTTTTTTGCGGGAAAATAAGTTAATTAAAACGGAAAAGGTATCTATAGAAAATTTGGAAGTAACTGATATACCAAATGCCGTTGGTATTGATGCACCACTAAGTTTTCCGTTTAAGGGAAAGTTAAGAGAGTGTGAGAGAAAGTTAATAGAAAATGGTATATTGCTTTTTCCATCTGGAGCAAATTTCTTCAGAGATATAGTAATAAACGGTATTAAAATCGCCTTTTATTTTAAAAACTTAGGATCAGAAATATTCGAAGTCTATCCGTACGCTACTAGGGTTTTATTGAATATTGCTCCAAACGAGAGAAAAAGGACAAAATTTGGGAAATTAAAGATTTTATCCAAGCTAAAGAATTATATAAAAATATATGAGACTGATATTAACAAATTAACACACGATGAATTAGATGCTATAATATCTGCTTTGACTGTTTATCTTTTTTATAAAAATAAAGGAGTATTTATTAGAGGATACGATGGTGAAATCTTAATACCCAAGAAAAAAGAGTAAAACAAGAGAAATATGGCACAAAATTGCTTAGACCTTAACTGTGTTGGAGATCAATCCTTCGCTTCATACTTGAAAGTTTCTCCAGGTTTAAGAATCACTACTTCTGTTTTTAGATTTAAAGCCTTGACTTTCTCAAGCAACTTTTGAGGATCTTGCTGAATAACTGGAAAAGTATTGTAGTGCATGGGTATTGCGTACTTTGGACTTACTAATTCTATGGCTTTTATTGCACCATCAATACCCATAGTATACCTGTCGCCAATTGGTAAAAGCATAATATCTGGTGAGTGCAATTCGCCAATGAGTTTCATGTCATAAAACACATCAGTATCGCCGGTGTGGTATATTTTTACTCCATCGAGAGTGACTATAAACCCTACCGGCGAACCTAAACTTACTATTTCTCCATTTCTCACTAAATCAGCTGAATGTATAGCTTTAACCATTGTGAATTTCACATCTTTTACTACCACTGAGCCACCTATGTTTATACCTATAGCTTCAACATTAAACTTATCCAAATACCTAGATAACTCATATATACATACCACTGGACAATTACATCTTTTTGCAATTTTAACTGTATCTCCTAGATGATCAAGGTGTCCATGAGTGACTGCAATCAAATCTGGTTCTAATTCCGATGATTTCACTGGAGCTAAAGGGTTATCATCTATAAAGGGATCTATTAGTACTTTTTTTGAACCTTCTAACATGAACGCCGCATGTCCAAGCCAAGTAATTTTTATCAAGCCCATATTTGATGTATTTAAAAATTTGAAACTTAAAGTGTTTGTTTAGTAATCTGCTCTTACTTACGCAAGTGGTTCTCCTCTTCTAATACTTCCACGGGGTTCAGCGGACATAGTCTTTTGAACATACATCCGCCTTGGGATACATAACTTCCGAAGAATAGCCTTCGGAAGCTCATCCCCAATTCGGGGTAACCCC